>NZ_JAWLDW010000159.1:0-4876 GCF_041686455.1 Rhodohalobacter sp. | reverse complement strand
ACTCATCCATCCCAATACCGAGAGGAGTCCGCTGCCCGACCAAAGCGGCACAAATAACCCTACGGCTGCAAGCTGAGCAACAAAATAACCCAGTGTTAAGTCTGAAAATGTGATAAACCCGAACAGTTTTCCTTCCTCAGACCGCAGCACTTTCCCGCAGCCGGACCCGGTACCCGCGTTGCAGAAGCTCTCTACGGCTTGGTAGGTAATGCCCAGGTCTTTGGCAAACAGAACGTAGCCCGCACCCACACCGGCCAGTGCCGTTGTGAGTAACAGAAGCTGAAGCCAGTAAAAGGAGAGAAGCAGCGGAATCGTTACCATCCCAATCGCTGCAATGATCAACATGGAAGTAAACATTTTGAATCGCCTTTCTTCGTCGAGTGCTTTTGCGTTCTCTTTATCGGCAATCTTCCCGGTTGGTTCTGCTTTGATCAGCACCCCGCTCCAGTGGTTCAGCTTGTCTCCGGCGGCTTCCAGGTCTCTGGGTTCATACACCGGCAGAAGGGATCCGCCCGCGGTATCGAGATGGAGCAATACCGGGAGGGGCAAATCATTGAGATTTTCCTTGTGGGATCTTGCCACAGTGTGGGGAATGCCGAATTGCTGCAGAGTGTCGGCAACCGCCAGGATGGAGGGGTAGTCCGGATGAGAGGCGATCCGCTTTTTACAATAGCGATCGGATACCGGAATATGTAAATATCGTAGATAAGAGGTAACAGCCTGTTCCATATCAGCGCAACGTACGTTTTAATAATTGTTCTTACTCATCATCACGCTAACACAATAATAAAAAATAGATTAAGATTATCCCCCATTATTTTGTGGGATGAAGTTTGATCTTTTTTTGTTATTATGGTTGGTTCTTAACTTTTTTGCCGGCTCCTCAGCCACCTTTTTACCACTCCCCTGCCGTTCAAACCAAGCTTTTTACCAATTCGGGTAATATGGTTTTCTACTGTTCCCTCTGCTAAGTAAAGCTCTGCAGCAATCTGCCGGTTCGATTTACCCTGACCCAGTTTAGTTAGTACACTACATTCTCTGGCACTTAACATACGATAAGCTTCTATTAACGAGGGACCGTTGGTTGGTTGGTTGGTTGGTTGGTTGACTTTTTCTTTCCATCTTGACTTCCACTCCTTTTGTTCTCTTTCTCCATAGTAAATAGCTATTTAGCGTACCTTTTTACACAAGAGTAAGAAAGAGGTGGTTTGTTACAAAAAAAGTAAAAACAGTGCTTTCAGGATATTCCAGAACGGTGCAAAACGAATATTGCAATCTGCAACAGGCAATTCTTCAAAATGATAAGGCAAGGGCTTTGTGGGTACTGTAATCGAATGCAGAAATTCCTTTCCACTTAAATAAGAGTGAACGTTCACATCACTTATGATGGAAATAGTTCATTGGTTTAACTCAATGGAAAGTATATCTCGCTCTCCCGTATCAGTGATATAATCAATCCCATAAACAGTCTGATCACAGACAGACATCCGGTCCAGACCGTGCGGTATTTTGAAAAATTTCACATCTTCCGTTTTTTGATCAATATATAGAGAGAGGCCATTTTCAATTGATGGAAAAAACATCGGAAGCAGAAGAACGTTATCATTTGCATATAAATCCCAAAAAATTGGTAGATAATCGCTATCCTCCAATACTTTCCAATATTGATCTTCGTCAACTTCGTGGTTTAAACTACCGAACTCTTCCTTTATAAATTTCGTCAATTTCCCACCAACATTCTCTCTCTTGCCGAGCTCTAAATCGATGTATTTTAATTGACCGGATTGCAGATTATAAGCCTTAATATTCGACTGATGTGACCTAATAAAATAGAACCAGTCCTTGCTGAATGACCAGTAACTTCTTTCAGCAAAAATATTGTCCAGATACATTGTAAATTCCGGAAATTCGTACTTTGGACGCTTATTGCCCTGAACCTCCAATAATCTTTCAACAATCTGAAACTTATCATTTAGCCGATACAAAAAATATTCATTATCCGGCTCAAAATAACTTTCAAAATTTGAAAACACTCCAAACCTATCGTCTTCATCTACAAAAATAGACTGTAAATGATAATTAGGCGGGTATTTAAATGGAGTAGAATTGACAAAAACCAATTCGCCATTATCAATGATAAATTCAGAAATTCTAAATAAATCTCCATCTATAATATACAACCGATCATCCGGCCCATAATGTGGGTTGATAAGGCTTCTGAATTCACCAGGCCCGTCCCCTTCTCCACCGGCCTCACTAATCACATCTCCGTTTGATTTTACAAGTTTGATTGTTTTATCGGCGTTGTCAACAATAATCAAATCACATTGATTGGTCGTAATAAGCCAGTTAGCGTTCAAGATTTGATCTGAACGATCTAATGTTTTGATATCAACTCCAATCTCAGAATATTTTTCTTTAAGATTTCCAATCAACTGATCTTGATGATCTGCGACAGGTTCTGCCTCTTTACAGGAAATAACTGTAAAGAGGCATACGAATACTACGCTTATATGCTTTATAAAATTCAAATTAATAAATATTATGAAAGATGGATTTCAAACTCCCGAACTGCCAATAGAGTCAAACATGAATGAAAAGGGATAAACATAGATCTACTTCAGATTAAATCGAAGTATTTCTTGTGAACCAAATGTTGAAAGTATCATCATGTCATTTTTAACATCAAACTTTCCGATTTGTATAACCTCACCATCGAGTTTATCCTCATCCCGGGCTCCATCTTTCATAACCCAGCCTCTCTGAATATCATAACCACCTCGCGATCCCCTCGTTAAACGAAACAAAGTACTGTCCACTAAAAAATAGATGGTTTCATTTTCTGAAACTTTTAGATTATAAATGAATGATTTAACACCCGGTACGGGTGGCTCACCAGCTTGCATCAATTGACTTGATGATACCGGGTTCAGAGAAGGATTATCAAGTTCAGTGTAAAAGGATGATTCAAATCTTATGTAGTGCTCCAGTTTAAAATCATCATTAAAAATGAATAGGTAAGGGGTTCCTGCATATGTTGCTACAAAATTTCCACGACTATTTGAATGGGAATGAAAGGTATTATACGCAGCGGGCTGTTGTCCTGCCGGAATAAGCGCCGGCAGAAAGGAATCCTCCTCTTTCCAGGGCATATTGGCACTGCGAACCTTCACAAGTAGTGAATCTGAGAATGGGTCAGATGGATAAAAAATATAGTCATCAGATACAGAAAATTGTTCATCTGATATTCCAAAAACCGTCTGGGAAAACATACCCTTATTAGTAAGCTGATGATCATAGACCTGTATCCTGGCGTTGCTTCTGTCTATTGCATATACACGAGTCGAATTACTCAAAATCTTAAACAGATTCCGGAACTCTCCAGGGCCTTCACCTTCATTACCCTGAACCTGTTTCCAAAAACCCTGTAGATCCATTTCCCATATAAGGTTTTGCTGACGATCTGCGACAAGTATAGTTTCATCTAAAATTAGCAGGTCAGCTATAGTGCCCAGAAATTCAGGGAGATGATCATTATCGGAATCACGGTATCCCAGTATATTTTCTTTTTCGGCAACCAATGTGTCCAACTCTACTTGGTCCAGGTTGATAACCGAATGATCAACATCCTGTAATAAAGCATCTAAGATTTCATTACCGGTGTCAACTTTTACAGTTTGCCTCCTCTCACATCCAAAGAGAAAAAATAGTAGTATAACCAACAAATGTATTACCCAAGTCATATAAGCATTTATATCCACCGGCTTTTAAAACCGGTGGTTTCATATTTAGTTAATTTCGGGAATCGCTCCGTTACATGCAGTGCCACTATATTCACCCCATCCGGAGTAATATTGAGGCCCTGTTCCACAGTTGAATGACATCGACCAATGATTCTCTTGTTGATCAATCATAACCGTGCAGCCATCTTCACTTTCACACTCCCAGGATTCCCCGGCAGTTATGTACTTCATAGCGCTTCGCGGTTCTTAACTTCGTTACGAATCTGTTCGATTTAATACTTCCATAATTATCCTCTTTACGTTATATCCAATTTCTCCCACACATGGGTGGGCGTGGATGTTTAATCCCTAAGAGATTATAATGAATATTTTTAAACCGTAAACCCATGTTATTTTGTGGGATGAGGTTTAATTATTTTTTGTTATTATCGTTGGCTATAAACTTTTATACCGGCTCCTCACCCACCGTTTACCACTCCCCAACCCATTCCTGAAAGTTTCCGGGTCCGGCTCTTAAGAAAAAAGGGAAACACTTTTTCCAAAATCATACACCGAACTCACGTCAAGAATAGAATATGATTGACCAAAATCGGTTTTATAGATTGGACACCACTTTTATAACGGCCATTCAAATCGATATATCGTACCGAGGCTTCGTTCCAGAAAATAGGCGTGCTTTCTATCCGGTGAGACGGTAAACCCCTCCTCAAATCCACGAACATCCAAGGTTAATTCTTCCACTTCAATCAGGTCAATGGTGTTTCCATCTTCAGGAATCCAGGCAATGGTCAATGGCTGAGCCTCCGGCATGTTCAGAAGAAGGGCTACACCATCATCAAGAGCGTCCATCGCCCGGGCAACCATGAAATTTCTGCGATGATCATTCTGTTCAGCATTCCTGTTATGCTCTGCAATCCGGTCGAAAAGATTTCTCTGGGCCGGAATATTCAGTTCCTTCTCCCAGACTTGTTCTCCGGCATGCGTATATTTTTCGAGTATACCGGTTGTCTGCTGCAGGGAGTAGATCGCTTTAGAACTGCTGCTGAGCATCACCAGGTTTAACAGGATGTCGGGTATTTCTCCCCTGGAGTAAGCTTGCATCACCTCCTGATTATTATACTCCCGAATAAATT
>NZ_JAWLDW010000041.1:0-21867 GCF_041686455.1 Rhodohalobacter sp. | reverse complement strand
GCGGGCTTGAACTGCCGTCCGCCTCAGGCGGATATGAATCCGACGCTCTAATCCCGAGTACTCCGGAAGCTACCACTACATAAATCTCTAAATATAATAAAGTACAGTTCGTACTTCGTTTTCAAGATAGCATCAAATATATCATTTTTTTTGCATAAAGTTGAAACTGAAAAACCCACTTTTTTGAATTTTTCAACTCTATGAAACTCAGTCCTATTAAAGTGAAAAAAAGGTACTTTATCTTAAGCGCATATCAAGGTATTTTAATACGGCATTAATAAATACAAAATAAGCACTGCCCTTCTGTTTGAATACTAAGTGAGCAGGACTCAAAAAAAATTGCAAACCACTCTTTACTGATGGCTAAAAAAATAACAGATAGAAAAGACGACTACTCTCAATGGTACTTGGATGTGGTAAAGGAGGCTAAACTGGCCGATCACTCTCCAGTTCGCGGATCTATGATAATCCGGCCTAACGGGTTTGCACTCTGGGAGAACATGAAACAGGCTCTGGATCAGATGTTTAAAGATACCGGCCACGAAAATGCCTACTTCCCGCTTTTTATCCCAAAATCGTTTTTATCAAAAGAAGCTCAGCACGTAGAAGGATTTGCAAAAGAGTGTGCAGTTGTTACTCACAGTCGGTTAAAAAGCGTGGACGGCGGAGTTGAAGTTGATCCTGAATCTAAACTCGAGGAAGAGTTAATCGTTCGTCCCACGTCAGAAACTATTATTTGGGATGCCTATGGCAAATGGATTCAGTCCTATAGAGATCTCCCGATACTCATCAACCAGTGGGCCAATGTGGTGCGATGGGAAATGAGAACCCGCCTGTTTCTCCGAACAATGGAATTTTTATGGCAGGAAGGGCATACTGCTCACGCCACTGAGAATGAGGCAGTAGAAGAGACTCGAAGAATGCTGAATGTTTATAAAACATTTGCCGAAGAGTTTATGGCCATGCCGGTTATTACCGGGGTTAAAACTGATTCGGAGCGTTTTGCCGGGGCAGTTGACACTTATTGTATCGAAGCTTTGATGCAGGATGGAAAAGCACTTCAGGCAGGAACCTCTCACTTTTTGGGGCAAAATTTTGCTAAAGCTTTTGATGTGAAATTTCAGGATGATGATGGAGAACATAAATATGTCTGGGCTACCAGCTGGGGTGTTTCAACACGCCTGATCGGTGGATTAATTATGACTCACTCTGATGACAACGGACTGGTAATACCTCCAAAACTCGCGTCAAATCAGGTTGTAGTTGTCCCAATCTACAGAGGTGATGAGCAGCGTGAAACTGTTTTAAATTACGCTCAGCCAATAATTGATGAACTCCGCGGAAAAGGAATTTCAGTAAAACTGGATAACCGGGACAACTTCAAACCGGGCTGGAAGTTTGCCCAGCACGAAGCCGAAGGTGTGCCGCTTAGAATAGCCGTAGGTCCGCGTGATGTTGAAAACAAAAATCTGGAACTCGCCCGCCGAGATACATTAGAGAAGAGCATAGTTCCGCTTGCCGGAATTGCAGATTATATCGAAGAACTTCTGGTAACTATTCAGGACGACCTCTTTAATAAAGCCAAGAAGAGAATGGACGATAAGACTCGAAAAGTTGACAGTTACGAGGAGTTCAAAGAAGAAATTGAAAACGGCGGATTTATCTGGGCTCACTGGGATGGAACACCGGAAACAGAGGTAAAAATTAAAGAGGAGACAAAAGCAACCATCCGTCTTATTCCTATCGACGAAGATGATCCGATTCCGGGAGAGTGCATGGTTACAGGCAATTCCTCGAAACAGCGCGTTTTGTTTGCCAGATCTTATTAATCGTTCTTTATGAGCATAAACCCCAACATACCAAAATCACATCAACTTTTTACAGCTGATCAATCTCGCAGTATTGACCAAAAGACGATTGAGGAGTATGGTATAGACGGGTTTACTCTGATGGAATTTGCAGCTAAAGGCGCGGCCGGTACTATTCAAAAAGTCGCCGGAAGGAATCGGCGCGGCCTTTTTATATGCGGTAAAGGAAACAATGCCGGCGATGCGCTTGGTGCTGCCCGTTATTTGGTTGACAATTCGAATCATATTGCGTCCATTTATTTTGTATTTGGCTCAGACAACCTCAGCCCGGACACCCAGAAAAATCTGGCGCTCCTTCAAAAACTGAAACAAGAAGAACTCCCCATCACATTTATTGATGAACTCACCGAAGAAAACCTCAACTCATGTGACTATATCACAGACGGAATATTCGGAACAGGATTAGACAGCGACGTTCGATCTCCTATCGATGATATTATTCAGAAAATAAACGAGGCAGGGAAAAAAGTCATTTCCATGGATGTCCCTTCCGGGCTTAACTCTAATACCGGTAAAATTCAGGGACTAGCAGTAAAGGCTAATCATACCTGTACATTTGGGACGCAGAAGATTGGACTCTTTTTGAATAATAGTCCACAAATATCTGGTGACATCTCATTTATCGACCTGCCATTTCCATCCTATCTGAGAAAAGATTTTGTGATCAGGTTTGACGACAAACTCCAATCAGGGCTTCCCGAAGTTACCCGAACAGCAAGGCATAAGTATGAATCCGGAGTTGTTCATCTCGTAGCCGGTTCAAAGGGATTAACCGGTGCGGCAATTATGGCGGCTAAAAGCGCATGGAAACAGGGTGCCGGATCTGTGATACTGTATGCACCTGAAAACCTCCTGCCGATATACGAATCTAGTTTGCCAAACATCATAAAAGTGGTGCTACCCAAGTCAGATTCTTATAATACTGATCACACAGAGATTATCCTGAATAAAATGTCGGAGAAACCGGGAGTTCTTTTGATTGGACCGGGTATTGGGTTAACAAATGACACACAGAAACTCACACTCAACCTTTTGAAAGATTATTCGGGACCTGCAGTTATCGACGCAGATGCACTTTCAGTATGGGATCAGCTAAAAGAGTTTCCGACTAACCAAAGAATGAATTGGCTTTTAACACCTCATCCGGGAGAAGCTCGAAACTATTTGAAGTTGTCATTCAATGATGATTATGAGCGTTTTATTCAGTCGAGAGATTTTTCAAGAAAATATCAGCTATCCCTGTTGATGAAGGGGAATCCGGCCTACTATCATTCACAAGAACGCTCTTTTATATCAGGCTACGACACAACCCCATTTTCTCGTGCCGGATTTGGAGACGTGCTTGCAGGAACAATAGCTACCAAATGGGGAATAACCGAGAGTATCCGATGGGCTCCAATCTTGGCTCTGCTTAGCGGATACAACACATTTAAAAAATCAAACTCATCCCCATTTGGCCCTGAGCATCTCTTATGTTGAATAAATTTTTTAGCTTTTTGACCAATAACAAAAAGCTCATATACATACTATTCATTCTGATAACGGCAGCAATCTTTGCTCTTACGCTTCTGCCTGCAAACAAATTGGGAAGCAACAGGCTTTTTCAATACGACAAACTGGGACATTTTATGATGTTTTTTTCCTGGACTTTTGTATTTGGCCTTTTGCACATATCCCGAAAACGTGAGGAAAGTAATTTGGTATTTATCTTCTTCGCCGGAGCGTTATTCGGTATTGGCATAGAAATCCTTCAGGGATTAATGTCGTTCGGTCGTTCCATTGATCTTTATGATGCAATCGCTGATATTTTTGGCACTTTGTCTGCCACTTTTCTACTATTTCTTACGAAACCAAATTATCCTCCGGATTGAGGTTTGTAACTTTCTCTTAACTGAATTATAATATCAAACTGTATCGAAACGTTGGATAATTACCTTCAAATCGTTTATACTTGACCTAAGCGTATTTAACCTTTTTAAAAACCCCTTATACAATGACTGAACGAAAAAAACCGGATGCTGACTTACGAAATTATTATACCGTATTTTGGGAGTTAGGTCTGTTGGCTGCACTGGTAATTTTTATCATTGCTGTACGAATTGATTTAACCAGTGAAAATCCAGAAGAGTACACAATGGACGAACAGGAAGTTGTGGAGATGGAAGAAATAATTCAAACACGTCAAATCGAAACACCTCCACCACCACCCAGGCCACCGGTACCGGTTGAAGTTCCTAACGATGAAATCATTGAAGACGTAGATATCGACATCTCTGCTGATCTTGACTTAGGCGGATCGTTAAGTGCTCCTCCACCACCTCCACCGGAAGAAGAAGAGGAAGAAGAAGACTTCTTTGTAGTTGTAGAGGAAATGCCGGAACTGATTGGTGGTCTTGGAGAACTTCAGAGCAAAATTAATTATCCGGAAATGGCTCGACGTGCCGGAATCGAAGGACGTGTTTACATTCAGTTTATTGTAAACGAACAAGGCCAGGTTGAAGATCCACAGGTTATTCGTGGAATCGGCGGCGGTGCTGATGAAGAAGCACTTCGAGTAGTAAGTCAAGCTGAATTTAAGCCGGGTATGCAGCGAGGACGTCCGGTTCGAGTTCAGTACAGTTTACCGATCTTCTTTAGATTGCAGAATTAATCTAAAGTCAGAACAATATTTAAAGGCGTTTCAGTAATACTGAAACGCCTTTCTTTATTTCTACTCGCTTTTTTTCAAGTATTCCTGAATGACTTTCATTAAATTTTGATACCCTACACTTTCTAAGGCTTCAGATGCTTCAACCCACCCCAAATCTGTAATTCCCTCTTCTTTTTGAGGTTTTAAATTTTCGGTTTGTGTTGTTTCCATAGAGTACCAAAAGGTTTTCTTACCAACCTCATCTCCATTCATTTCATACTCATGATATGTCTCACAAAGAAACTCTCTGATCCTTGGCGATGAAACGCCCACCTCCTCAGCTACTTCTCTTACTGCACACTCCTTTATAGACTCACCCTCTTCTAACTTTCCCTTGGGCAGATCCCAAACACCGTTTCTTTTTATCAGTAAAATAGATGGGGGCGACTTTTCCTTATTGTAAAGTACACCCCCTGCAGCCTTAATGATCTTCAAAACGTTAGTCTTTTGATTCTTTTTCTTCTTCTCCGTCACCTTTCTTTTTCTCGTCTGCGTAATTCAATCGAAGATTGGTAAGTGTCTGTTCCAGATATTCGCTCACTTCCTTAGGCAGGTTACCTTTAGTAAATTCTTGAAGCATGTTTAGAGTATCAATCGCAAACTTTGCTGAGCTCAGATCTCTTTCAATTTTTTCAGTTTGCGGATTTTGAATCTTACCCATACCCATCATAGCAATCTGCTGATGCTGCTGGATAAGCATCACAAAAAGTAGTTGTTGTTGCTGTTCCGGATTTAGATTTTCCGGTGTTTTTTGATTTTCTTTACTCATGATTATTGTTTCGTTCTTAATTACAATTCAATGCGATGAAAACGTAAAGAGTTTGTATACTTATATGAACCTGAAAATACAAAAACAAAAGACTAAATGGCTACCATTCAACCATTCAAGGGATGGCTTCCCAAGCCGGAGCATGCTGATGAAATTGCATGTGTCCCCTACGATGTCATAAACACTGAAGAAGCTAATGAGCTTGCCAAAGGAAAACCTAACAGTTATTTACACGTTATCCGCCCCGAAATAGATCTCCCTGAGGGTACACCTTTCAACGATGATCGTGTTTATAAAAAAGGTGCTGAGAATTTAAAGGCACTGCTAAAGTCTGACCTGTTCGAGCAGGATGAAAAACTTGCTATATATATCTATCAGATGGAGACTGAAAATCATACTCAAACAGGCGTATTTACGTGTGCCTCGGTGCAAGACTATGATGATGATACTATTTTAAAACATGAGTTGACCCGTCCGGATAAAGAGGACGACAGAACAAAGCACATTCTCACTCAAGAGGCTCATGCTGAACCGGTGATGCTTACCTATCGCGACTCCGAAGATGTCTCATTCCAAATCGAGAAAATTACGCTCACTAATCCTCCCTATATTGAACACCAGGGTGAAGGAGGCGTTGTTCACAGAATATGGAAAACCTTTACCACAGCTGATTTTGTTAAAGGATTCTCTGAAATTGAACATTTATACATTGCTGATGGTCACCATCGATGTAAGAGTGCATCCAGAGCAGCGGAACAGCTTAGGACTGAGCAAAATGTTTTCCCCGGCGAAGCAGAATTTGAATACTTTCCTGTTGTGCTTTTCCCCATGTCTCAGATGAAAATATTGCCATACAACAGGGCAATCAAATCTGTTTCTGAAAAGAAGTTTAACGAAATTGAAAAGAAGTTTAATCTTTCTCAAACCAGCCAAAAGTCACCCAGCGAGAAAGGAAATATATCTATCTACTACTCCGGTAAATGGTGGAGTATGAAACTGCCTGATGCCTCATCAGATAGTATCTCATCTTCGCTCGATGTAGCTCGTTTGCAGGATGGTTTTTTAAATCCCGAATTTGGTATTGAAAATCCCAGAACGGATAAAAATATCAGTTTTGTCGGTGGAATCAGGGGTACAAAAGAGCTCGAAAAACTTGTCGATGCAAGCAAGTATGATTTGGCAATCAGTATGTACCCTACAGATATACAGGAGCTTTTGGATGTCTCTGATGCGGGTGAACTTATGCCACCAAAGTCTACCTGGTTTGAACCAAAAATTAAATCCGGTTTAATCGTACACACATTTTAAAAAATAATACCATTATGAAAAGAGTACACAATTTTAGCGCTGGTCCGGCAACACTTCCTTTATCAGTATTAGAAAAGGTTCAAAGTGAACTGTTCGACTATAAAGGAAAAGGAGCCTCCATCATTGAAATGAGTCACCGAAGCCCGGAATACACCGAGATAAACCGTCAGGCGGTTGAGAGATTGAAAGAAATTACCGGTGCCGACGATGACTGGGAAATTCTATTTCTACAGGGAGGTGCAAGCAGCCAGTTCATGATGGCGGCCCACAATTTCCTGAATACAGAGCGTACTGCAAATTATATTGATACAGGAACATGGTCTGCAAAGGCGATTAAAGAGGCAAAACTTTATGGTAAAGTTCACACATCCTTCTCAGGCAAAGAAGGTGCATACAGCCATATTCCAACTAGTGATGACCTTAGTTTTGCAGATGATGCAGTTTACACGCACTTCACCAGCAATAACACCGTAGCGGGAACACAATTTCAAACAGAGCCAAAAAGTAATGCACCGCTCGTGTGTGATGCCTCATCCGACTTTCTATCCCGTCCGCTTGATCTGGATAAATATGGGTTGATCTACGCGGGCGCACAAAAAAATGTGGGTCCTGCAGGCGTAACAGTTGTAATGATTAGAAAATCTTTTCTGGAAAAACAACGGCCCGAAGCCATCCCTACCATCCTGAACTATCAAACACACGTGGAGAAACTTTTTAACACTCCACCCGTATTTGCAGTTTATATGGTTAATTATGTTCTGAAATGGATTCAGGAAAAAGGTGGACTTTCTTACTTTGAGAAATTTAGTAAAGAAAAATCTGATCTGATCTATTCAGAAATTGATCAGGATGAATTTTACAGAGGAACAGTAGAGAAAGAAGCTCGTTCCAAAATGAATGTTACCTTTAGATTACCTTCTGAAAATCTTGAGAAGAGATTTATCGCTGAAGCAGCTTCTCAAAATCTTATGAATCTGAAGGGCCACAGAAGTGTAGGTGGAGTTCGGGCCAGTATCTACAACGCATGTGAAATGGAAAGTGTAAAAGCACTCGTTGATTTCATGAGCGACTTTAAAATAAAGAATGGGTAGACTTACTAAAATACTCAACGGATGACGCCTGTCATCCGTTGAAATTTTCACTGTTTTTAAATCAGCCCAAAAAGTGTAAGAATGTGATCTAGACTATTGGGTATAAAGAATATCATGTAAAGAACTCCCCAGACTGCTCCGGCAATATGCGCTTCATGGTTCACATTTCCTCTCTCCCTTTTACTTTCAAACACGCTGTACAGTAAAAACATGATCCCAAAAATCCAGGCAGGTATTGGAATGGGTAATAGAATAATTACAATTTTTTCTGTCGGGTAGAGAAAGATAAAACTGAATAGAATACTTTCTACGGCACCCGAAGCGCCAAGCGTTGCGTAGTTTGGATTTTCCCGATGACGTACCAATGAGGGAATTGCAGAAAATGCCAAACCGGAAAAATACAGCGCGAGATAATGATAGATCCCGAGAGTCTGTTCAATTACAACTCCAAAAAAGAAAAGTACAAACAAATTTACCAGCAGGTGACCGATGCCGGCATGTAAAAATCCTGAAGTGATAATCTCATACCAAGTACCATTTCTAACGGTTCGGTAAGGCCTTAACATGCCCAATTCCATTACTTTTGGGTTTACATACAAAGCTATGATAGAAATGAAACCTGTGACTGCAATGAGTGTAAGAGTAACCGTCATAAATAAAATCTGTTTGAAAGAAACCATGAATATAACAAAACGGTATTTCTTTAAAGCATGAACTTTCTAATACCTGATTTTTCTTAATCATTTAAATTGCTAATTTCTTTCATATCGAACTCCAAATTAATCAACCAAAGCATGTACCGGGTTTTTAAACAGTTTCTGCTTCTCTCTTTTTTGGCATTATTTATTTCTTCTTGTGGAATTACCCGAAAGAGTTCTGCACCCGATTCGGCCGATTATTCTGATTATTCTCCCGGTGCTGTAATTGAATCCGGTGTGGCCAGCTGGTATGGCCCGAACTTTAACGGCAAACTTACGGCGAACGGCGAAACTTACAACATGGATGGTTTAACAGCTGCTCATCGCAGTCTACCGTTTAACACGATTGTTCAGGTTGAAAATAAAGGTAATGGCAAAACTGTAATTGTCAGAATAAACGACAGGGGGCCTTATGCTCACAACAGAATCATCGACCTATCCCGTAAAGCGGCTCGGGAGATCGAAATGATTGACGCGGGAACCGCTAATGTAGAAATATTCCTGGTAGAAGAGGGAGATCGGCCTTTGTCTGAGCAAAACTTGGGAAGTATTGAAACATTTACTGTACAACTTGCATCATTTAAATCTAGAAGTGAAGCTGAAAATTTTTTAAATCAAATATCCGGTGCAAGAATCGAGACTATTCCTGTAGCAGGAAATACTGTATACAGAATTTACTACGGCACTTATGACAGACCGGATGAGGCACGCACCGCCATGCAACGATTGAGAAGACAAGGATTTGATGGTTTTGTGAAACAGACGCAAAATTAAATTTTTGCCAATACTATGGATTGATTTTTCCACTATTTGGGTTAACATGCCATAACTCAAAACCAAATTATATGAAAAAAGATATCATCGTTATTGGAAGTGGATTTGGCGGTCTTGCCACGGCTTCCAGACTACTATCAAAGGGACACAATGTTCAAGTTTTCGAAAAAAGAGATAAACCGGGAGGCCGGGCGTATGTATACGAAATAAATGGTTTCAAATTTGACGGAGGGCCTACTGTTATAACCGCGCCATTTATGTTTGATGACATTTATGCCGCTGCCGGTAAAAAACGTGAAGATTATTTTGAACTCGTTCCATGTGATCCGTTCTACAGAATTTTTGATCATCACGGAGAACCGTTCGACTATAATAATGACCACGAATTTATTTTGTCAGAGATCGACAAGAGAAATCCGTCTGACAAAAAGGGCTATGAAGAGTTTATTAAAACAACAAAACCTATTTTTGAAAAAGGATTTGTTGAGCTGGCAGATAAACCTTTCCTGAAGTTTACCGATATGCTGAAAGTAGCTCCCGACCTCATTAAGCTGCAGTCACATAAATCAGTTTACAAATATGTCTCACAATTTATCGAAGATGATTTTCTGAGACGGGCATTTTCATTTCACCCCCTTTTAGTAGGCGGGAACCCTTTTGAAACTACTTCTATTTACTCAATGATCCACTATCTGGAGCGTGAATGGGGCGTTCATTATGCCATGGGCGGTACAGGATCCATCGTAAACGGGTTGGTTAAATTGATTAAAGAGCAGGGTGGAGAAGTTCATCTTGAATCCGAAATAGACGAAATCCTGGTAGAAAATGGTAAAGCAAAAGGGATTCGGTTAAAAGACGGACAGATCCATAACGCTGATATCGTCGTTAGCAATGCAGATGTCGCTTTCACCTACAAGAACCTAATTGACAAAAAACATCGCAAAAAATACACCGATCGGAAAATTGAGCGTACGAAGTACAGTATGTCGTTATTTGTAATCTATTTTGGAACCAAAAAACGCTATAACGGCACCAACCTCGAACACCATAACATCATTTTAAGCGAGCGGTATAAGGGTCTTTTAGAAGACATCTTCAGCAAGAAAAAACTGTCTGATGATTTCTCACTCTACCTGCATATGCCCACAAAAACAGATCCATCAATGGCTCCAGAAGGACATGAAGCGTTTTACGTGCTTTCTCCTGTCCCTCATTTAGATGGAGATGTGGATTGGAATGAGATGGCGCCAAAGTATCGGGATGCCATCATGCAGTTTTTAGAGGATAACTATCTGCCAGATCTGCAGGAGAACGTTGTAGCCGAGCACTATATTGATCCTCTTCATTTTCAAAATGATCTGAACAGCTTTAAAGGTTCTGCCTTTTCCGTAGAACCCATTCTTACTCAGTCCGCATGGTTCAGGCCTCATAATAGAAGTGAAGACGTAGAAGATCTCTATTTTGTTGGAGCCGGTACCCATCCCGGAGCTGGATTACCCGGTGTACTTTCTTCCGCAAAAATTGCCGAAGATTTGATTGAGGAGTTTTAGTATATAAGAAAGGAATATCCCCCAGTTGAGTTGTTCAAGTATAGCAAATCAACTTTACACCCCTCTAAGTCTCCCCTTCTAAGGGGAGACTTTATGAGGTGGTTTAAAAGAATATTGATAGAGCTGAGTTTTTTAAAAACTTGTTACTTGAGTGATTCCTGAAGATCATCCCAATCAGCGAGAAATCGCTCTAAGCCAATATCGGTCAATGGGTGCTTCAAGAGTTGATCAATCACTTTGAGCGGCATGGTAGCAACATCTGCTCCAAGTCTGGCTGATTCCAGCAGATGCATCGGATGTCGAATACTTGCAGCCAGAATTTCAGTTTCATATCCATAGTTATCATATACCAGTCGAATGTCTGCAATCAGATCCATCCCTTCGCTCGAGATGTCATCCAGGCGGCCTATAAATGGCGAGATGTACGTGGCCCCTGCTTTGGCTGCAATAAGGGCCTGAGAAGCGGAAAAACAGAGCGTACAATTTGTTTTGATTCCTTCTTCACTGAAAGATTTAATTGCCTTGATCCCTTCCTTAATCAGTGGAACTTTAACAACAACATTGTCTGCAATAGACGCAATATTTCGCCCTTCTTTCATGATTTCATCATATTCTGTAGAAATCACTTCAGCGGAAACATCACCGTCTACAATGTCACAAATTTTAGCAATGTGCCCCTCAAAGTCGCTAACACCTATCTTTGCACATAGGCTTGGGTTTGTAGTAACACCATCTAGCACACCTAAATCATTGGCTTCCTTTATCTCATCGAGGTCGGCTGTGTCTATAAAAAATTTCATAGGGGAATTTTGTTAAAGGATAATTGTTTTAATTAATATAAAGAATGTTATAAAATCGTACACTTAAACAGTTTATAGAGCATCAACATTTTGCTATTTTAAAAGAAATTCTAACAGAAATTGAAAAGTTATGAGTAATTCAGGAAAAGGTTTTACACTTGGTTTATTAACCGGCGCATTAGTTGGATCTGCAGTTGCATTGTTATATGCTCCCGATTCCGGTTCAAACACCCGGGGAAAAATATCGTATCAGGTCAGCAACTATGCTGATGAACTGAACAAATTGATCAGTGAGCTTAAAAGTGAACGGGAAAAAATTGCCTCCGATGCAAAACAAAAAGGAGATGATGTTGTTTCTGACGCTAAAAAGCGGGCAGATGATTTAATCAAAGAAGCTGAAACTCTTCTCGACAATATCGAAAAGAAGTAAATAGCTTTAAATTTTACTTTAAACTAAAAAAGCCCTGACTTTTCATCAGGGCTTTTTTATTTCTTTTAGTCTTCTTCCTCTTCAGGATTGTCGGCACCCAGTGTTTCAAACACTTTTTGCACCTCCTCATCGCCTTCATCATAGTCGGCTTTTGAACCAACAATGAGTTCATCGTATTTAAGGAGTCCGGTACCCGCAGGCACTTTATGACCAACAATTACATTCTCTTTCAGGCCGCGAAGCATATCTTTTTTCGCTTCGATGGAAGCCTGTGTAAGAACTTTTGTTGTTTCCTGGAATGAAGCGGCTGACAACCAGCTTTCTGTTGAAAGTGAAGCACGGGTAATACCCAAAAGAATTGGCTTGGAAATCGCCGGCTCTGCTTCTCTGGTTTGGAGTTCATCCTTCCCGTCTTTAATCAGTTCATTGTTCACTTCACGAACCTGACGTCGGTCAAGAATTGCTCCTTTCTTCAGTTCACTTCCACCTGGGTCTGTTACAACATATTTACCAATCAGCTCATCATTTCGGTTGTTAAGCTCAAATCGGTCTACTTTGTCGCCTTCCAGGTACATTGTATCACCCGGATCAAGAACTTCAACCTTCTGCATCATGGTGCGAACAATCACTTCAACGTGCTTGTCATTGATCTTCACACCCTGCAAACGATAAACCTCCTGAATCTCATTCACCAGATAAGACTGTACCGCAAATGGTCCTAAGATGTTTAAGATTTCCTGTGCAGGAATTGTACCATCAGACAGAGCCTGACCGGCTTTTACAAAATCATTTTCCTGTACAAGTATATGCTTAGACAGCGAGATGAGATATTTCTTCTCGTCCGTACCGTCTTTACTCTCAACAATTACTTCCTGAGAACCTCTCTTACGTCCGCCCATTCTTACAATACCGTCGATTTCGGTAACGGCAGCCGGATCACTTGGTGATCTGGCTTCAAAGAGTTCGGTAATACGTGGAAGACCCGCGGTAATATCTTTAGACTTGGATGCAGATCTTGGAATCTTCGCTAGAATCTGACCGGCCTGAACTTTCTCACCGTCCTCAACTACAATATGAGTTTCGACCGGGAGTGTATTTTCACGAATTCTATCATCCTTACCCTTAATTACCAACGTTGGAATTAAAGATCTGTCTTTAGAATCGATGATTACCTTCTCACGGTGACCCGTTTGAGCATCTGTATCAGCAGTATAGGTAATCTCCTCAATGATGTCTTTGTACTCAACTTTACCGTCGAGTTCACTAAAGATTAAAGCGTTATAAGGGTCCCACTTACAAAGTGGCATTCCTTTCAATACTTTTTCTCCCTCTTCGACCATCATTTCAGAACCATAAGGAACATTATAGGTGTTTAGGATTTTTCCGTCTTCACCTACAATTTTCATCTCACCTGCACGACTCAATACAACATTGTGAATCTCTTCACCGTCGTCGTATTCAACAACCCGTACATTTTCAAATTCAATCTTACCATCAAACTTCGCTTTGTGCTGTGAATCAGCCTCCATACGAGAAGCAGTTCCCCCCACGTGGAATGTTCGAAGTGTAAGCTGTGTACCCGGCTCACCAATTGATTGAGCAGCAATAACACCTACCGCTTCACCAACTTGAACGATACTGTTTCGCGCCATGTCACGCCCGTAACATTTTGCACAAACACCTCTTTCGGTTTCGCACGTCAGTACTGAACGGATTTCAACTTCTTCAATAGAAGTTTCAGCGATTTTCTTCGCGATTTTTTCCGTAATCAACTCATTGGATTCACACAGGACTTCATCTGTAATCGGGTCTCTGATTTCGTGCATGGATACACGTCCAATAATACGATCCTCAAGACTTTCAATAACATCTTCATTATCCTTGAGTGCCTGCATTTTAATACCTCTCAGGGTACCACAATCTTGCTCGTTGATAATAATGTCCTGAGACACATCAACAAGCCTTCTTGTTAAATAACCTGCATCAGCTGTTTTCAGAGCTGTATCGGCAAGACCTTTACGAGCACCGTGAGTAGAAATAAAGTACTCAAGTACGGTAAGGCCTTCACGGAACGAGGATAAAATTGGATTTTCAATAACCTCGTTACCCTGCTGCATGGAACTTTTCTGAGGCTTAGCCATCAACCCACGCATACCACCAAGCTGGCGAATCTGCTCTTTCGAACCACGTGCTCCGGAATCAGCCATCATAAAGATAGAGTTGAAACCATCTTTATCTTCAGCCAAACTCTTAAAAAGTGTTTCAGAAACACGGTTTGTGGTTCCTGTCCACTTGTCAATAACCTGGTTGTAACGCTCATTATCAGTAATGAAACCCATCTCATAACGATCCTGGATTTCAGAAACTTCGTCTTGAGCTTTCTGGATCAGTTTGAATTTCTCATCCGGGATAATAATATCCTCAAGACTGAAAGACAGACCTCCTGTAGTAGCGCGCTCAAAACCCATCTGTTTCATCTTATCGAGAAACTCAGCGGTTTTAACCGTACCAACTTCACTGTGAATTTCACCAATCAATACACGAAGTTCTTTCTTACCAAGTGTCTTATTAATGAATTCAACCTCATCCGGGACAATCTTATTAAAAAGAACCCGGCCGGTTGTTGTTTTAATGATTTCATGTTCAACTTCACCATCCTCATTCACTTTAGGAACTCGAACGTTGATTTTGGCATGGGTTTCAATCTTACCTTGATCATAGGCAATAACTACTTCATCAGTGCTGGAAAACGTTTTTCCTTCACCTTTTTTACCACTTCCCATTTTGGTGGTATAATATATACCCAAAATCATATCCTGAGACGGCACTGCAATCGGGCCACCATTAGCCGGACTCAAAATATTATGTGAACCAAGCATCAAGATTGATGCTTCAAGTACTGCATCGTGGCTCAAAGGAAGGTGAACCGCCATTTGGTCACCGTCAAAGTCAGCGTTAAACGCAGTACATGAAAGCGGATGAAGTCGTATAGCTTTGTCTTCAATCAAAACCGGTTGATATGCCTGAATACCCAACCTGTGCAATGTTGGTGCACGGTTCAGCATAACAGGGTGACCGTCAATCACATTTTCAAGTACTTCCCAAACTACCTGATCGCGTCGATCAACTACTTTTTTCGCACTTTTCACCGTCTTCACATAACCTCGCTCGATAAGACGACGAATGACAAATGGCTTATACAACTCAACAGCCATCTCTTTTGGAAGACCACACTCATGCATCTTCAGGTCGGCACCAACTACAATAACGGAACGACCGGAGTAGTCAACACGCTTTCCAAGAAGGTTTTGACGGAATCGGCCACTTTTTCCTTTCAGCATGTCGCTGAGCGATTTCAGTGGACGATTATTGTTTCTTACAGCGTTAGATTTTCTTGAGTTATCATAGAGTGAATCAACCGCTTCCTGCAGCATTCGCTTCTCATTTCTGAGAATTACGTCAGGAGCTTTAATATCAATAAGACGTTTCAGACGATTATTTCGAATGATCACACGTCTGTATAAGTCATTCAAATCAGAAGTTGCAAATCGGCCACCTTCAAGTGGAACCAACGGACGCAATTCAGGTGGAATCACAGGAATTACGCTTTGAACCATCCACTCCGGATTGTTCTGCGTGTGTTGATTAGCAGCTCTGAAAGACTCAATAACCTGCAGTCTTTTCAGTTTCTTCTTCTTACGCATTTGTGAAGTTTCATTCTTCACTTCG
This sequence comes from Rhodohalobacter sp., assembly GCF_041686455.1. NCBI lineage: Bacteria > Pseudomonadati > Balneolota > Balneolia > Balneolales > Balneolaceae > Rhodohalobacter > Rhodohalobacter sp. The sequence goes on along the minus strand of NZ_JAWLDW010000041.1, from coordinate 6,161 downwards.
TAGCGAAGTTGATAAGCCAACCCATCCAGATCCATATCCGTAAGTAGTGCCTGTACTGCTTCTGCACCATCGTTAACGATAAATTTATCTTCATCCTCATCGTCAAGCTCGTAGTGATCTTCAGGAAGCTGATCCAGTATATCGAATTTCTCCTCTTCTGAGATCAGGTCTCCTCGCTTGTACCCAAGATCACGGGCAAGCCCGGGGTTGATCACTACGAATGTTTCGTAGTAAACAATTCTTTCAAGGTTTTTGGAAGAGTAGCCCAACAGATATGCAATCTTGCTTGGCAGAGATTTGAAGTACCAAATGTGTACTACAGGCACTGTGAGTGTAATGTGTCCCATACGTTCTCTACGAACGGCTTTTCGGGTCACTTCTACACCGCATCGGTCACAAATAATTCCTTTGTAACGGATGCGCTTATATTTCCCACAGTGACATTCATAATCTTTAACCGGTCCGAAGATCTTTTCGCAAAAAAGACCATCCATTTCCGGTTTGAATGTTCTGTAATTTATCGTTTCCGGTGTCAGAACTTCTCCATGAGATCGGGATAAAATCGTCTCGGCGGATGCCAGAGAGATTCCGATGTTTGAGAAGTCTTTAGTAACAGTTAATGTTTTTGTAGACGGCAAGGGTAATCCTCCCAATTTGATTTATTAAACAGAACAATCGTTAGTCAATGTGAATTTCGAGTCCAAGACCCATCAATTCACGGAGTAATACTTTGAACGATTCAGGTATATCGCCTTCAGGGAGATTCTCGCCCTTCACAATAGCTTCATACACCTTGGATCGTCCTTTCACATCATCACTCTTAACAGTGAGCATCTCTTTCAGAATACTGGAAGCACCGTATGCATAAAGTGCCCATACCTCCATTTCACCCAGTCGCTGTCCACCAAACTGTGCTTTACCACCGAGTGGCTGCTGAGTAATCAATGAGTATGGTCCGATAGAACGGGCATGCATCTTATCTTCAATCAAGTGATTGAGTTTAAGCATATACATGTAACCTACAGTTGTCTGCTGATCAAGTCTTTCACCGCTTCTACCATCGTATAAGAAGAGTCGGCCATCTTCAGGAAGACCTGCTTTTTTAAGTTCTCCCTGCACCTGATCATAAGAAGCACCGTCAAAGATTGGGGATGCGTACTTCACTCCAAGCTTCATTCCGGCCCAACCAAGAATCGTTTCATATATCTGACCAAGGTTCATACGAGACGGTACACCTAACGGGTTCAGAACCACATCAACCGGAGTTCCATCTTCCATGAAAGGCATATCTTCAACCGGAACAACCTTCGCGATAACACCTTTGTTACCGTGGCGTCCGGCCATCTTATCACCTACCTGAATCTTACGCTTCTTGGCAACATAAATTTTTGCCTTTTGAATAATTCCCGGTGGCAATTCATCACCCACCTGAATTTGATACTTACGGCGTTTTGCCTCGGTTTCTATGTCTCTTCGAAGATCTCTGTAATTCTTGAACAGAAGTTTTACATGTTTAACCAGATTTTCATCGGTCGCCCAATCGATATCTTCGTTAATTCTTACAGGATCAAGCTCTTCAAAAACTGATTTCTTATACTTCTCTCCTTTCGGAATCAGCTCTACATTACTGTAGTTGTAAACGCCTGGAGAAGTTTTGTCGCGTAACAGGCTGTACATCTTGTCTGCCCACTGGGCATTCAATTCAGCAACTTTTTTAGCGTGACGCTCATTCTCCTGTTCAACAAGTTTTTTCTCCTCTGTACGTGAAATCTGCTCGTCTCTTTTCCGGCTGAAAAGTTTTGTATCAATGACAGTTCCTGAAACACCCGGAGGCGTTTTAAGAGACGCATCTTTTACATCACCGGCTTTATCACCAAAGATTGCTCGAAGAAGTTTTTCTTCAGGGGTTGGGTCTGTTTCACCTTTTGGAGTGATCTTACCCACAAGTATATCACTTGGATTTACCTTTGCTCCAATACGAATGATACCTTGCTCATCCAGATTACGAGTAGCATCTTCACTAACGTTTGGAATCTCACGAGTTAACTCTTCCTCGCCACGTTTAGTATCACGAACCTGCTGCTCAAATTCAGTGATATGAATTGATGTATAAACATCATCCTGAACAACACGCTCACTAATTACAATCGCATCCTCAAAGTTGTAACCTCTCCAAGGCATGAAAGCAACCAGCATGTTACGACCAAGTGCAAGTTCACCTTTTTCGGTAGAACAGCCATCAGCCAATACCTGATTTTCCGTAACCTTATCACCAACACTTACAACCGGCCTCTGGTTGACTGTGGTATCCTGGTTACTTCTTTCAAATTTCTGCAGGTGGTAAGACTTAATTCCATCGTCGAAGAAGCAGTTCTCCTCCAATTCAGTTCGATTGTACTTAACTCGAATCTCATTACCACTTACATAAACAACTTCACCGTCTCCTTCTGCAACAATAATGGCACGGGAATCCTGTGCAGCACGTCTTTCAAGACCGGTTCCCACTACAGGAGATTCCGGTCGGAGCAGAGGTACAGCTTGCCGCTGCATGTTAGAACCCATCAATGCACGGTTGGCATCATCATGCTCAATAAATGGAATAAGAGCAGCTGCCAAAGACGTAATTTGGTTTGCAGATACGTCCATATATTCAATCTGCTCAGGTTTTGCCAAACCTACGTTACTATCTCTGAATCGAGAGAATATCGCTTCATTCTCGAAGTTCCCCTTATCATCGATAGGAGCGTTAGCCTGAGCAATTACTGTTTCGTCTTCTTGCTCAGCAGCGAGGTAGTCAATTTCATTTGAAACAACACCCTCTTTCACTTTTCGATAAGGAGTCTCAATGAATCCAAAATCGTTTACTTTTGCGTGAATACAGAGAGAGGTAATCAAACCAATATTTGGACCCTCAGGTGTTTCAATAGGGCAAAGTCTTCCATAGTGTGTATAGTGAACATCACGCACTTCAAAACCGGCACGTTCTCGTGTCAAACCACCGGGACCCAAAGCTGACATACGACGTTTGTGAGTCAACTCAGCAGCAGGATTCGTTTGATCCATAAACTGAGACAGCTGGTTGGTTCCAAAGAAACTGTTAATGACACTGGAAATCGTTCTTGCGTTTACAAGATCCTGCGGCGTTAACTGTTCTGCATCTCTGGAGCTCATTCTCTCACGTATAGTACGCGACATACGAGCCAGTCCAACTGCAAATTGCTGCCCAAGTTGCTCACCCACAGTTCTTACACGGCGGTTACTCAAGTGATCAATATCATCAACCTGGGATTTCATCTCTTTAAGACGAATCACCTCTTTCACTATGGCAACAATATCCTCTTTTGTGAGGTAGTGGATATCCTGATCAACATCTACTTTGAGACGTTTATTAAGTCTGTAGCGACCAACTTCACCCAGATCATATTTCTTATCACTGAAAAATAATCGTTCCAGAACCTGTCGGGCAGTTTCTGGGTCAGGCATTTCACCTGTTCTGATCTGCTGATAAACTTCGCCAAGAGCCGTCACATCATCGTGAGATGGATCTTTTCTGAGCGTATTCATGATTACTGAACGCTCAGATTCTTCAGCGTTAATCTTCTGAACTAAAACTTTCTTAACGCCGGCTTCTTTAAACTGGCCATAATCATCCTCGGTGAGCTCATGATCTCTCTCAAGCAGAACTTTACGGCTGGTTGCTTCAGTTACTTCACCGGTTTCATCATCTACAACTTCTTCAGTTACTTCAGTTGTAATATCAGTAGCTAGCCTCTTGCCAACCAACTTCTCGTTATAAGCTTTTTTGGATCCAAAATCGATCTCTTCAGAAAGCTCAAACAGGTTAAGCAGCTCTTGGTCTGTTGAATATCCCAGCGCTCTAAGGAGTGTAGTTGCAGGAATCTTTTTCTTCCTGTCAATGTATGCCCAAAGTACGTCGCGGATATCATTCGTAAATTCAATCCAGGAACCTTTAAAAGGTATAACCCTTGCAGAGTAAAGTTGAGTACCGTTTGGATGTACATTTTGACCAAAGAATACACCCGGAGATCTATGTAACTGACTAACGATAACTCGCTCAGCTCCATTAATCACAAATGTCCCCCTATTAGTCATCCAAGGGAGATCACCAAGAAAAACTTCCTGCTCAATCGTCTCAGATGCTTCATCTGTATCGTCTACAGATGACAGTCGCATTCTGGCTTTAAGCGGAATTGCGTAGGTTAATCCACGCTCCTGGCACTCATTAATATTGTATTTAGGTGTATCGACAGAGTAATAAAGAAACTCAAGTATATGTGTTTCTCTTGTATCCTGAATCGGAAAATTCTCATTGAATATTCTTTGCAGGCCTTTATCTTCTCGTTGATTAGGCGCTACATCAAGTTGTGCAAATTCGTTAAATGACTTGAGCTGAATATCCAGAAAATCAGGATAGTCTATTACATTTTTAATTCTGCCGAATGAAAGGCGGTCGGTAAATGGGATTTTCTCCATAGTAGTACTCAAAAGGATGTTCTCCTTTAGGTTAAAAATAAGAATGAAGTTTCTCTGAAAGGTATGAGGTGAAAACTTAACACCTCTATAATAACTGCTTACGCAATTTAGACGCCAAAAGCCAACACCGAAAATCGGTGTTGGCTAAGGCTAAAAGTTATTTTTAAAGCAGAAGCCGTAATTACTTAAGCTCTACTTCAGCACCAGCTTCTTCAAGCTTAGTTTTAACTTCTTCAGCTTCATCTTTGCTTACAGCTTCCTTAATTGCGTTAGGAGCACCATCAACAAGTTCTTTAGCTTCTTTCAGCCCAAGACCAGTGATTCCTCTCACTTCTTTAATAACAGCAATTTTCTTAGCGCCAGCAGATTTCAGAATTACGTCGAATTCTGTTTGCTCTTCAGCAGCTTCTCCGCCACCGGCAGGTCCGCCGGCAACTGCAACTGCCGCAGCAGCTGGTTTGATGTCGTATTCTTCTTCAAGAACTTTAGCTAATTCATTAGCTTCTTTGATCGTTAAGTTAACGAGTTGTTCTGCGATTTCTTTAACGTCAGCCATTGTTTAATTCTCCGTTCGTCGGTTTTAATTAAAAAAGTTTATTGATTTGTTTATTCGCCTTTTTCGGCGATAGTTTGAATTGCACCCGCAATATTGCTTCCTTGTGCTTCGAGTCCGCTTATTACATTCGAGATTGGCGCCATCAGCAGACCTACAATATCTCCGATCACTTCTGTTCTGGACTTCATTGCAGCCAGTGTATCGAGTTGGTCTTTGCTGTAAAAATCGCCATCAATTAAAGCCGCTTTAAATTCAGGCTTATTGTGCTCTTTAATGTAATCTTTCAGGACTTTAGCAGGTGCTGCAAGCTCTTCATCTACAAATGCAAAACCATTTTGGTCTTCCAGGTGACTATAGAGCTCTTCATATCCGCCAATTGTATCCATTGCACGTTTCACCAGTGTATTTTTATACACTTTGAATTGTACACTACCTTCGCGAAACTTGCCTCTTAACTCGCCCATATCAGAGACTGACATCCCTGTATATTTAGTAATATAGACGGCGTTAGAGCTTTCAAGCTGCTCAGTAATTTCTTCTACAACTGCCTTTTTTTCTGCTAATGTCGGCATTGTTCTAACCTGTTAAATTTCTAAATTGAAGTAATAGATGATGGACTAATCGACACGCTTGGGCCCATGGTCGTGCTAATATTAGCAGTCCTGATATAAGCCCCTTTAGCAGATGCCGGTCTGAGTTTCAAGATTGTCTGAAGGAAAGAGATCAGATTTTCTCGAATTTCACTAGCATCAAAGCTTGCCTTACCAATAGAGGTATGCAATATTCCCTGCTTGTCCACTCGGAAATCAATTTTCCCTTGCTTGAACTCTTTAACAGCGTCTGCAACGTCCATTGTTACAGTTCCACTTTTCGGATTAGGCATCAAACCTCTTGGTCCTAGATGTCGACCAAGCTTACCGATCTTCCCCATTACATCCGGGGTTGCGATAATTACGTCAATATCAGCCCAACCTTCTTCAATTTTTTCAATGTATTCTTCAAGGCCAACAAAATCGGCTCCAGCCTCTTTCGCTTCTTCCTGTTTTGCTTCGTTAACCAACGCAAGCACACGAACGGATTTACCGGTACCGTGAGGGAGCGAAACAGTGCC
>NZ_JAWLDW010000158.1:0-4915 GCF_041686455.1 Rhodohalobacter sp. | reverse complement strand
AATAAAATCAACATACTGATTGGCACGGGGTTCTTCCGGGATGTTTGAAAGCAGATCATCCCTTAATTCACCCTCAATAAAACTTAATGCATCTTCTGGGAAATATTCCGCAGTTCTTTGATCTTCAGCATTCCAGATACCCACTACAATTGTCGGGGGGATTTCATCGGATTCCATCATCCGGGTCAGTATCTCATCTACTCGCCACTCCTGGCTGTTCCATGTTGAGCTCTCGTCAAAAAGCATCTGACCGTCGTGCATATAGATAACGCTATATTCAGTGTCCTGTTCATACGATTCAGGAATCCACACATCTACGAAGCGTTCAGTCAGATCTTCCGGCTTAAACAGATATCGATCAAGATGGCCCGCAATGAAATTGGATTCTATTTTCTCCGCAAATTCAACAGAGTTTGTTTGAATATCATTACCTGAACATTGAACGAGCAAAAAGGCGGCGCCCAAAAGAAGTAGTATGCTTTTCATAAAACAATTTCTAAGAAATGTCGGATATCAAAAATTTAACGATGGAATTTGTCCGCGAATCTCACCGCTGCGATTTCTGTTCGACCGAATATTGATGTACATGCGCCCATTCCGGAGTGCCTCTTTCTGTTCCTCCCTCAGTTCAAAACGGTTTTCCGCAATTTTAAATACTCCCTCGGTTTTCTCTTCATTCAGTTCAGCACTTAGTCGATAAATCTCATTTCCCGACTCATTGGCTCTCCCAAAATGAATTCCCGCTCCCAAATAGTATTCACTCAGATCTTCAAACGATCCGCTCACAAAAAGAGAATCACCCTCTACGGTTACTTCAATCATGCCGGTACCGGGTGTATTAACCGATGGAACTTGATTATGTCCTGCCAACATAACTTCCACAGTTGACTGTGCCGCAGCTGAAGCAGCGAATATTCCCATGAAAAACATCAAAAACAGACTTTTTACTCTCATCTCAATCACCTTCTTAATTTTTATATTTATAAACGATGAACCCCGCTATATGCGTCCTACAAAAAAATTGAGGCTCAAAAATTTCTAAATCCTCTCAAATTTGATCTGAGGTTACAAACCCTATCATGTATATTAATATTTAAAATCATATTAATGAACTCAACCCATTTCCATGAACCATAAAGAATTTGAACAGCAGTTTTCCGTCCGCGACTATGAGCTCGACACTCAGGGTGTGGTAAACAATTCTGTCTATCAAAATTATCTAGAACATGCACGTCATGAATTCCTGAAGTCAGTGGGACTCAATTTTAATAAACTTCACGATAACGGAACCGATGCGGTTGTTCATAAAGTTGAGTTGGTCTACAAAAAACCGTTAACGGGTGATGATCAATTTGTCGTTAAAACTCATGCAAAGAAGTCGGGCAATGTTCGTTTTGTTTTCTATCAGAACATCTACAGGCTACCGGATCGTGAATTGATTTTAAAGGGGGTTATTACCGCAGTATTTATGAACGACGGACGGCCCATTCGGCCGCCTCAAGAGGTGGAAGCAGCTTTACAGTAAAGTTGCTGTTATACATTTCTGTATATGCCATCAGAATGTTTTTAATCCATTTATTGTATAAACAGATAAACTACAAGTAAATATACCGCTATGAGATTACGATATCTTTCAATACTTATTATTACTGTACTTTTTTCTGCTTGCTCTGCAGAAAAAGATGAAGCCGAAACTCTGAACGGCTATCCGAATTCTCAGCTATTAGTAGAAGCAACGGAGTTAAATTCACTTCTTGATGATGAGGAAATTTTCCTGATTGATACCAGGGAAGAGCCTGGTGACTCCTTAATTCCCGGAGCCGTGCATTTTGCCTCAATACAAAATTTGACAGATCAGGATCACCCTATAGAGCACTATCTGATCGGCCATGAAGAATTTGAACGTGTCATGCAAGAAATTGGCCTCAATAATGAAGACCGTATTGTAATCTATGATGAGGGAAATGCCTTGGCTGCTGCAAGACTTTTTTATGCATTGGATTACTATGGATTTTCAAATGCCTCTTTGCTTAACGGCGGAATTCAAGGTTGGGCAAATGCTTATCCTGTTGTGGATTATGGATCAGAAAGAGCTCCCGGAAACTTCAGTGTTGATGTTCAAGAATCTAAATTCTGTGACATAAGCTATGTTATGGAAGCCTCTAACGATCCTGACAAAATCATTTTTGATGTGCGTTCTGAAGAAGAGTACACCGGTGCCGATGAGCGTGCTGAACAAAGTGGACACATCCCCAATGCCGTACACCTGGAATGGAGCAATGTTTTAGAAGATGAGGGTGTGCCCTACTTCAAATCAGCTCAGGAAATTCAAAGTATTTATGATTCGCTTGGAATTACACGCGATAAAGAGGTAATTCCGCACTGCCATACGAACGTTCGAGGATCGCACGCTTATTTCACACTTAGGTTGATGGGATACGACTCCGTAAGGGCTTACGAAGGTTCGTGGTCGGAATATGGTAATAGTCCGGACGCCGTGGTAGAACAGTAACCGTTTAGTTGAAGTAAAGAAAACTGAATAGGATGTATATTACTGCCGGCGGCATCAGAAATACGATGGCCCAGTAAACGGAACTTCTGAACTTTTGTATTAATTCAGATTTGGGCTTTTCGGTTGTTTTGCCGGTTTCATCATCCCTTTCAAAGCCCAGACGGTTGATTTTACCCCAGCTCTTTTTGCCCTTAATGTAGTCGATTAAACCTACAAATCTCCACCAGGCGTGTATTTGTCTGTACCCCAGGTTTTCGAGTGAAGCATAGAGGGTGAGAATCAAGGTATTTTTGATGCTGCCATATCTTCTGAATGTGGCCTCTTCACAAATAAGGGATGAGACGGATAACAAAAAGCCCAGCAATATTGAAACCGTTAAAAAGAGGAGAACAAACGGTTCATAGATTCCCATAAAAATGATCACAAAAATAAAGTAGATATAGCCCATCATTTCAATGACTGGACCGATCAGCTCAACCAGTGTAAAATAGGGGATTGTTGTAAGTCCCATTCTGCCATACTTCTTATTAAAAAACATGGTTCTGTGTCGCCAAATCGAATCAACCAATCCTCTCTGCCAGCGATTTCTTTGCGTAGCCAAATCATTCCAGTTTTCGGGCACTTCGGTCCAGCAAACCGGTTTCGGCAGAAAGCGAACTCTATACTCTTCATCCTGTTCTCTGAAAAACCGGTGCAGCCTTACAACCAACTCCATGTCTTCTCCAACGGAGTCTCTTGCATATCCTCCTGCCCTGATTACTGATTTTCGGTCAAATATTCCAAATGCGCCTGAGATAATGATCAAACTTTTAAAATAGTCCCACCCAATTCTGCCAAACAAAAAGGAGCGTAGGTACTCAACTGTCTGGATCCGAGCCAGAAAGCTTTTGGGAATCCCAATCTCCTTTATTTCGTAGTTCGAAACTTTACACCCGTTAGCCACGCGCACAATACCTCCTGCTGCTACAAGCCGGTCATCCAGAACAAAGGCCTGAAGCATCTGTTTTAGCACATCCTGCTCCAGCAGTGAATCGGCATCGATAGAGCAGAAAAGATCGTTGGCACACGCATTGATTCCACAGTTTAACGCATCACCTTTCCCCCCATTCACTTTATCGATCACAATCAAGTTATCGTATCGGCTTGATCTGTATGATTTAACGATATTTTTATGTGGCAACGTTGAATGCAGCTCTATTTCAGACTCATATAGTCTGAAGTGATTTTTGAGCTTTTCAAGAGTAGAATCTGTACTTCCATCGTTAACCACCACAATCTCAAAATCTCTATACTGAAGCTGAAGAAGTGCTTCTACGGAATCAATAATATTCACTTCTTCATTATATGCCGGAGAGATGATGGATATCGACTTATACAGATCGGACTGAAAGACCCCCTCCGGTTCAAATACAGAATAGTACTTTTGATGTTTTCTGATATAAAACAGAGATACAACCACCATCGATAGATACGTCCCGTTCACAATCAAGAAATAGAGAATGAAAACCCAGCCTAAAGAATCTACCAGGTTGATAAATTGCTGGATGTGGGTTACAGCTTGTTCTAACAAATCTTAATGGGTCTATTTGAATTCTTATTATGCAATAGCCTTTTCGAAAGTGATCTCCTGGTCCAGGACAAGCACAGCATCTTGCACAGCCTTCCTAACTTCTCTATCCGGGTAATGTTGATATGCCTTTATACTATCGATCGCCATTGAGTTCAAAAATATGCGCTGAGAATCAATAAGTGCCGATAAAACGTCAGGCTCTTTCCATAACTCATCTCTGCTTTCCAGCCAGCTTTGAAGCGGTTTGATCATTAAATAATAATTTGATTCAGATACACATCGAATCAAAAGGGCTCTTTTCTTTGTTGATAAACTTTTATCAGAAATGAGCGCTTCTAAAAAAGCGGCCTCTTCTGTAGTCTGACGTTTATTGTCATGCTTGAACCTGTAAAAAAGCTCCAGTAACGCCATTTTGGAAATGCCCTCTCTCTTGGTAAACGTATCCATGGCGTGCATTCTGTCATTGAAATTATCACTGGCCATAAGTGCAGAAGCTGCGGAGAAAGCCAGGTAGGTATTAGCTGACTGAACAAACTTCCCCAAAATATATACGACGTCACCCCTGACAATATTTGTATACCTGAAATAGTTACAAGCCTCTATTTTGACGACGTCACTGTCATCTTTCAGCTGCTTCAGGTGATACTTATAGAGTGAGTCGATCATCAAAAGCCTCTTTAATTTTTCTGCATCTTCTCCCTCCACATTTTTCAACAGCTTTACGATAGTTTCTTCATAAACCCGATATTTTAACGCATTTGAGCCAAGAAGTTTTTCGAACATTGCTACCTCGCCATTCTCTTCCAGATACTCAAATATCAGAGGCAAAAACG
>NZ_JAWLDW010000157.1:0-4938 GCF_041686455.1 Rhodohalobacter sp. | reverse complement strand
GCTACATCCCCTCACTCCCTCTCTCCTTCACTCCTTCACATAAACCCGCAACTCTGCCAGGAGCTCTCTGCGTTCGCACTCTTGCAGGTTGCTCAAAAAATTTATCTCAAAAATCACAAGACTTATATCTTACGACTCTGGAATTGCAAAAAAGTGTACAAAATATTGTGTGTTCTTTGTTTACAGTTACGTCCCAAAAGTAATATAGTAATTGGCAAAAAAATTCCACAGTACCGTCATTCCGATAGCAAATACTTTGGCCGGGTAAAAATTTAGATTCTTCTCGAACAGATAGAGAAAACTGTTGTTTATCCCCAGCCCGATGAGCGAAATGAGAAAGAAACTTCCGTATTCAAGAAAAAGATGAGGATTGGAGCTCTCAAAAGTCCAGATTCTGTTCAGAAACCAGTTAGAGCTTGCCGCCACCGTGAATCCAATGGAGTTGGACAGATACCGGTGGAATTTAATTCGTTCTTTTAAAAAGATAGTGACGGAAAAATCGAGGCAAAACCCGGAGACCCCAACAATACCGTATTTGATGAAGGTTAAAATCATTCATCCTGGTTTCTGAGAAGGTTGATGTAGCGACTGAATTATGTGAAGATCTCAGGATTCCTGAACCACGGACACCGGTTCACTCACCTGATCGTATCTGCCGTTTAACAGATTCCATTTGATGGTTAACAAATCTTTTAAAGTAGAAAGCGAACCTCGAATAGCCGTATTGTCAAACGTGCCTCCGTCTACATCATTCCAATCATGAATAGGTATGGTTTGAATACGGTATCCACGTTTTTTTGCAATAGCCAGCAGTTCCATATCGAATCCCCAGCCGTTAATAGTTTGCGCGCCAAAAAGGTCGTCAGCCACCGGACCCCGAAATGCTTTAAAACCGCATTGGGTATCCCGAATGTTTATATCAAGTACCCATTTCACAAGCCGGTTACCTGTTTTGGATATAATTTTTCGCAGGCCCCTGTGGCTGGTTTGCAAATTGCGTACTCCGATAATCACATCTGCATTTTCTTTCTTCAGCTTCCGAACCGCTTTGAGGTGATACAGCGGAGTGGCCAGATCTGCGTCCATAAACAACTTATAGTCACCTCTGGCTTCCTGCATGGCCAGTCGTACATCCCTGCCTTTTCCTGCCCGCGGGCCTGCGTCTATTACTTTATAATTTTCAAACAAACCAGATTTTGATCGAGCAATTTCCAGGGTTCCATCATGGCTATGAGCCACAACAACCAGCACTTCTACGTTCCTCCAAAAATTTCTTCGTAGATATTCACTCAGTTTAATAAGGCTGTTTTCAATACGATCCGCCTCTTGCCAGGCGGGGATGATAATGCTCAGATCAGGTGTAATCATGAAATCTTATCCACTTAGAATTCGACATCATCCCCCAGCAAATGCTTAAACGCCTTTTCCCAGTTTGATGTAAACAGGGAGTTTGTTTCCGGGTCATACATTGCCGAGGAGTGCATGAAAGGCAGCACAATTGAAGCTTCATAACTGCCGGTAACCAAATCGTATTTATCGATAACACTCAAACTATCTCCTTCCCACTCGCCATTATCGGTTCTTGTGCCGGGCAAGTTTGTATAAACATACAACTTATTATTTTCATTGATATATCCATCCCGATAGAATGAAAAATCCGGAGCCGAAGAAACAGCGCCTTCTCTTTTTGTTACGGGAAACTCAAGGCCATCGGGAGCTTTTAAAATATTGATCAATTCGCCCTCACCATTATAGAAATAAATCAGGCTGGCATAAGATGGGATATAGACAAAATTGTCATGTCTATTCGAACGTATTGTGCCACTTACAGACAAGACGTGGCGCAATTGATCTTCAATTACTTTACCAAATTCAAAAAGTTCGTTTCCTTCATAATCAAATTTACTAAACAGCATTTCATTCCCAAGCCAGTTGACTATAAAACCGTCTTTAAGGCAGGTAATGCGATAAGGACGGCGATCTACAGAAATACTTTTCAATACCTCCCCTGTGTTAAGTGATATTGAAGTAATCCTCAAACTCTGGCTGTCAACTGCCAAGAGCCTATCATTAATTATGTCAAAATCAGTTAAGTTAATAAACTCACCTGGACCTTCTCCTTTCCCAGTTTCGATGGTTCGGGTTACACGACCATCTACATCATACTCATAAATCGTATAATCAGAAAAATCTGATACATATATTTTGTTTTTAAATTTTCTAACATGTGCAGGCTGAAAAAGGGTTGTTGTGTCGGAAATGACAATGCTGTTGGATGAATGATGATTTCTGTAAGAACGATCAAATTCTTCTACGGATGCATCCAGTGCTTTAACGAAACCACTTGAATTATTGAATGGTTTTAAAATCATAAAATAGGCAATAGAAAAAACCACTATTCCAGCCGCTGTATATAATATAATACTCCTGTTCATAAACAATATATTTTAGGGATGCGATGAGTTTGTCGCATCCCAGTTTTAAATTTTATAATTCAATTACTGCCTGTGACAAAGCTGAGTACCAGACCCACAGTCCATATAAGTACAAGCTTCGTAGCCTGACGGACCACAAACTACCGAACAACCTCCATCATGACAGTTTGTACTTCCACTAACCAATGCCATGTATCCATCAACGCTAAAGTTCGCCCCATTTATCGTGGTACTTACATTCAGCATCATCATCACTGCGAACATACAGCCCGCAAAGATGGCTATGAACTTCTTCTTCGTTTTTTTCATGATTGTATCTATTTTGAATGATGTGAAGAAAACCTCTTAATCTTTCTTCACGTTTTTGTGACTTAGGGCACGGTTCCTTTTGGGCCGTGCTTTTTTTATCTGCTCCCTTCCAATGCTTACCCGGAAGTTTATTACAGATAAATCTTTATACATCTTCAATATGTTTGATTCACCGGCCTGGCAAAACCACCTCATCCATATTCATCTCAATCAAGGGCTCAATACTTGCATTGAGTGTATCGATATTCTGCCAAACATCTACCCGTTTGTGCGAGTACGCAGCAAGAGCAATTAGATACACACCAAAGACTGATATCAGAGTAATTTTTTTGGCTCTCCCTTTAAACTCCACAAACAATTGAGCCAATACATATACCACAATCATGAAAAATCCGACGGAACTCAGATAAATATACCGGTCGGCCATAATCGATTCTCTTGGAATTGGGATAATATGAAGAACAGTGATAATGTTTATCAGGAAAAACAATCCTCCAAAAATATGCACGCGGTTCAGATGCTCTCTGGATTCAGACAATATCCATACGAACCCAACGGTTGCCACCGGATAAAACCAAAATCTTAAAGGTACAGACTCCCCGGGATCAACCGGAAAAAAATAAAAATGCGAAAGACTGTACGGTGCCGTCAGTTTCACCAGGTATTCCCAGAAACTGTAGTTGGCAAACAGAAGCCGCTGCCCGAAGGTATAGGCCTCCCCGCCTGCACCTGAGCGTACCGAAATTGAGATTGTTATAAGCCCGAACAGAACACCGGCTAAGAAAAATAGAATCTTTTCAACCCACTGCTTTTTGGGAATCAGGAATCGAACCACATCCGGGTTCGGATGAATCGTCCAGTCTACAAGGATTAATGTCAACACAAATACAACGGCTTGCTCCTTGGAAAGCAGCGATGCCAGAAAACAGATGAACACAAGCCAATAATAGTGGTTTTTCCCGGTCTCTCTGTACAGCAGATACAGCCAAAATCCCAACAAATAGAAAAAACTGTAGAGGACTACTTTAGAAGCACTAATCCACGCAACCGCCTCCACCTGCATGGGGTGAATGGCAAAAAGAAAAGCCGTGGCCCAGGCAATCGCCATCCGTTGATGATCTTTTAAATCAACTCCGGGAATCATCAAAAGGATGTTTTGCAATATCAGTCCAACGAGAAGAAAATTAACCAGGTGCAGCAAAAAAAAGAAAAACTGAAATCCAAATGCTTCCATGCCTGCCGTCTTTACAATACTAAGGTAGGCCAGTGTATTCACAGGTGAGTACTGCCCGCCATATGATTCGGTAAACATCGCCTGAACGGCTGCCGGTGTGTTCATTTGCAGATGGGGGTTGCCGGTTACCATCCACTGATCATCCCAGTTGGTCAAAAATTCATTATCCAGCACCGGCGACCAAATAAAAGCAAGTACGCACACAATTGATACAATCAGAACAACACTACTCTTGCGGTCTTGAAAGACTTTCCTGAACATATATTTTATGATTCAGTTAACTACGGTTTTTGAACAATTTATTCTAACATTCTCTGTTGATTAACATTAAATATCCGCCGTCAACATATCAACTGCTAATATTACCCAATCTGTAGGTATACAAATAAGCTTGTTAAAGTGAATATTCCCGAATTTCCGATCTATGATTCCGGCACCATTTCTCAAGACTTCGGTAGCCTTTCAGGTTTAGCTTTTTCTTAATATTTCTCCGGTGGGTTAGAATCGTGGACGGGCTGTTTCCAAGTTTACTAGCGATCTCTTTACTGCTAAATCCACCATTAATGAACGTAACCACTCGGATCTCCGCCTCCGTAAGATAGCACTGGCAAGCCTCATTAAAGGAGATATTTTTTTTGGTTGGTTTTAGATTTTCCTGATAACTTTGTTCATTTGAACTCATGATTATGGATTGTTTTGATGTTTGAATGTTACCTCTCTTATTAAACAAGATTCAAAAGCGAACTTCGTGTTACATTTTTCTCTTAGTGTTAAAGAAACCTAAAATTCATCTTCAGAAAATTTCTCTAATACAGCTTTTTGCAAAGATTACTCAAAATTTAAGTTATCAAGACTCGATCCCTTAAAACCCGCAACTCTGTCAGGAGCTCTCTGCGTTCGCACTCTTGCAGGTTGCTCAAAAACTCAAGACTCACACCTCTCTTCCCCTCTCCCAAATCC
>NZ_JAWLDW010000040.1:1328-22063 GCF_041686455.1 Rhodohalobacter sp. | reverse complement strand
CAGTAGGGGAAACGGCGGGCATATGATTTATACTTAAAACAGACCTAATTGCCGCCCGCCGTATAAGCAACATTATCGCGGCGGCGTTACTCCGAGCCCGGACAAACTACAGCGTCTGATACGCCGTCCATTGAATAACGGACTCCCTGTCGTCTCGAGTAAGAGAGCACAGCGAACGCATCGAGAGATCTCCTCATTCTAATCCCTTGCATTCCCGAAGTACCGGGTAGTGTATAGCAATACTGAATAAGAAGAGAGTGACCGAACCTTTTCTAATAAAAACAGAATTTTATTTCATTTCAATTGAAGACTCTAAATCGCTTTAATACTGAAGTTTTCAAAACTCTGCTTAATCACGCTGCCTGATCTCCTCATAGCTTGCTTCCAAGTCAATCATTGGTTTGGGATAATCTTTCCCGATTAAACACTGATTTAGCTTTTGCTGATCTTCACTCATTTCCCACGGCTCGTGGACAAATTCATCCGGCACATATTTCAATTCTGGAAGCCAGTGGCGCACATAATCACCATCGGAGTCATATTTTTGTGCCTGCCCTACAATGTTGAAATAACGGTTTCGCGGATCGTGTCCCACAGTTGAGTTATACGCCCAGTTCCCCCAGTTACTGCAAACATTATAATCAATAAGCATAGACTCAAACCATGCGGCTCCCCAGCGCCAGTCAAAGTTGAGGTTCTGTGCCAGGAAGCTGGCTACATTTTGTCTCCCGCGATTACTCATGTATCCAGTCAGTTTTAACTCTCGCATATTTGCGTCTATAAAAGGTATTCCTGTTGTGCCTTCTCTCCACTTCTCAAAAGTGTTTTGATCTGTTCGTTTATCCAGATCTTTCTCCTGTATGCCACCCAGTTTAAATATCTTAGATCCGTGCTTCCGTGCTGAGTACCTGAAATAGTCTCGCCAAATCAGCTCAAATTTCATCCAGTAGGTAGACACATTTTCATGAACTTCTTTCTCATATTTTTCAACCTGATGATGAATCGACCGGGCCGAGATAGACCCATTGGCCAGCCACGGAGAAAACTTGGATGAGAAATCTGCACCTAGCAGGCCATTACGTTTATACTTATAATTCCGAAGTTCGTCACTTTCAAAGAAATAGTGATTCAATCGTTTCCACGCCTCATCCTCACCCCCTTTAAAATTTAGAACGGCCCGGTCATCCAGATCTCTCTTCTTTAAACTAAATTCATTCAAATTCGGTAGTTTTCCGGGTTCAATGATCTCAACAAATTCTGCATTCTCAGGAATAGAAAGTGGGTCCCGAACCTCACTTTTTTTCTCTACTTTCTTTCTGAACTGCGTGAACACTCCGGGAATATTATCAAGCTGAAACGACAAATCATCCGGATGATACATTTCATGACCCCAAAATCCTTTACTACGTATTTCTACTGATTTTTGAATTTTATCCTCTACCAGCATTTCTTCTGGAGTAACTTCTTTATGATAAAAAAGCTGATCGATTCCGAGCTCATTCACTAAGCCGGGAATAATTTTTTCGGGCTTACCGAGTCTGACTAGCAAGTCCCCTCCCATCTCTCTTAATCTTTTCCGGAGCGTTTGAATAGACTCAATTAAAAACTGCGTACGATATGAACCTGTTTTCGAAAATCCATAATCCAGTTCCTTAAAGTACCTGGGGTCAAAGCAGTAAATAGCAGCTACAGGCCCTTCTTCAGCAGCTCGCACAAACGGCTCGTGATCTTCAGTTCTAAGATCGTTTCGGTACCATATGAGGGTCTTCATACATTAAATTTAAGGTTTTAAATTTGTGTAAATAACCATTGAACAATACTTTAGGTGTAGACAATTCCTAAAACTCTAAATAATTGGAATTATTCAACCTCAATTCCTTTTCTTTAGATAGCTAACTCAAGCAAATACTAACTAAATCATTAATAATGAGAGGATTACATAAACTTACTACTGCACTTTTGATAGGTGTTATTTTCACCTTATTTACCGGATTGCTTTTTATTGCAGAAGCACAATCTGACGACGAACCATCGCTACACGTGGGTGGTGCTCTTCGATACAATATGTTGCTAACCAGTTATGAAAGTGATATTGATGCTCAAAGCTCACAGTTCACTATGGATACCTGGAGAATCAACGTTCTTTACGATAACCCAGGCGGTATCGGGCTAAATTTTGAGTACAGGTTTTATCCTACGTTCGGAACGCACTTTATTAAACAGGGTTGGTTGGACTATAATTTCAACGAACAAACCCAAATGCAGCTTGGTGTAACTCAAGTGCCATTTGGTAATCTGCAATACAACTCCAATAATTGGTGGTTCAGCCTTCCGTATTACGTAGGTCTGGAGGACGACCATGATATGGGTGTAAAAATCACAAAAACGACAGATAACATGCAGTGGGATTTTGCCTATTTCTTCCAGGCCGATCCTGAAGGACCCGTTGGTGGAAGTGGAAGTTTTGGAAGCGGGGGCTCCGGACGTTACGCGTATGATGTGGTACCCGGAGGAGATGCTTCTCTTACTGAGAGAAATCAATTTAACATTCGCGGTGCCTATCAGCTGGATAATGGTGAAGTGGGTGCATCAATCCAATATGGACAACTTTACAATTCAGTTCGTGAAGAAATGGACAGCCAGTATGCATTTGCCGTTCATGCAGACTTAAACCGAGGTAACTTCAACATCAAGCCTCAATTTCTCTATTATGGCATGGATGTAGCTGATAACTCAGGAACCGATCTCAGTACGGTTTACATGGGGGCTTACGGAATTCCTTATGAGGTATCCACGGAGGCATGGATCGCAACTCTTGGACTATCTTACTCTTATGATGTAGACTGGGGACCAATCACCAATATTAACTTCTATAACGACTTCAGTTATATGAGTAATACAACAGGTGAAGGTACAACCACCAGAGCAACGGGCGATAATTTAACATTGGATGACAATTTTGAATATACCATACAAAACATCACCGGATTTCTGGTTTCAGCCGGACCCGTATTCACCTATTTCGATATAGCACAGGGAGTCAATCAACCCTGGTTAACGGATAGCTTTGGCGTAGGTGTTGGTCCTGGCCACGAAGATCTCGGACTGGGAGAATCCGAATATAATATCCGATTTAATATCAATTTCGGATTCTACTTCTAAACCACAGATTAAATCACTATCCTGATCGTGTTTAGCGGCTGATTCTTTTGAAGGTTAGATCTTATCTTCTTCAAATGCTCAAAATCTCTATTATCAGCCGCTGAACGCTTTAACCCTTAATTAAAGTGAAATACGTATGGCTTTACGTGGACAAGACGACAGACCGGAGTCTGAAAAAACCGGTATTAATCGACTTTTTGATATACATAAACCTGTATTCTGGCCTTCTGTAATATTGATTACAATACTCATTGCCGGAACTTTAATAGCAGGTGAGGCGGCCGAAGAAACTTTCAGCTCCATTCAATCAGGAGTAACGGAATGGGCAAGCTGGCTGTTTGTTGCAGCCGTAAATATCTTTATAGGCTTTGCGCTCTATTTTGCATTCAGCAAATATGGAAGTATTCGTTTAGGCGGAGAAGATGCCGAACCCGATTTTAGCACGATGGCATGGTTTGCCATGTTATTTAGTGCCGGAATGGGAATCGGACTTATGTTCTTTGCCGTAGCCGAACCGATGTGGCACCTTCTCTATCCGCCACACGCCGAAACCGGTACTATTGCAGCAACACGCGACGCTATGGGTGTTACTTTCCTGCATTGGGGGCTTCACGCATGGGCTGTTTACGCTATTGTAGCTTTGGCACTCGCCTTTTTTGCTTTCAACAGGAAACTGCCTCTCTCTTTTCGATCGGTTTTTTATCCACTTTTGGGTGACCGTATTAACGGGTGGATGGGCGATGTAATTGATGTCCTGGCAGTCCTGGCAACACTTTTTGGCTTAGCCACCTCTTTAGGTCTCGGAGCTTCACAAGCCGGTGCCGGTATTGAATATGTATTTGGACTTGAGAATACAACCATGCTTCAAGTCATCATCATTGTCGGTGTAACAGCAATTGCTACAATTTCTGTTGTGCTCGGTATTGACAAGGGTGTTAAGGTTTTGAGTGAGTTCAATATTCGTATTGCGGCTCTCTTTCTACTGTTTATCCTTGTTGTTGGTCCGACATTTTTTATACTCAGCTCCTTTATTCAAAACATCGGGCACTATGCACAAAACTTCCCATCGTTTGCATTCTGGACTCAGTCATACGAAGAAGGTTCATTTATGTCTACCTGGACCGTTTTTTATTGGGCCTGGTGGATTTCCTGGTCACCCTATGTAGGGATGTTTATTGCCCGAATTTCCAGGGGAAGAACCGTAAAACAGTTCGTACTAGGTGTACTTATCGTACCGACTCTCATTACATTTTTATGGATGAGTGGTTTTGGCGGAAGTGCAATTTTTCTGGAAACAAACGGAATTGCTGAAATTGCCTCAGCTGTTGAGGCGGATCAAACAACGTCTCTATTTATTTTGCTTGATCAGTTCCCGTGGGCAACAATTACATCATTCCTGGCAATTATCCTGGTATTGAGTTTCTTCGTTACTTCCTCTGACTCAGGTTCTCTGGTGATAGATGGACTGACAAGCGGCGGTAAACTGGATGCTCCTGTGGGCCAGCGAATTTTCTGGGCTTCCACTGAGGGACTTGTTGCAGCTGTACTGTTGGTTGGTGGCGGACTTACCGCACTCCAGGCCGGTGCCATAAGTACGGGGCTTCCATTTGTGATCGTTCTGCTTGTGATGTGCTACAGTTTACAACAAGGACTGCAACAAGAGCATGAGGATCTCCTGCGCAAAGACCGCGATAAAGAGCGGAAATCCTACAGAGACCTTGTAACGAATGCTATTCAAAAACAAAGAAAATCGAAGTGAGGATATTATGATTAATTCAAAACATTGGCTGGCATGTCTCGATCTATCCAATATGGACGAAGTTTTGATCGGGTACACGGCATTTTTAACATCTGTAGTAAAACCTAAAACCATTACCTTTTTTCACACGGTAGAATCCGGGCCTACTGCACTTGAAATTGTGGAGCAATTTCCGGAAATAGAAACCGAAGAGGAATTTCTAGACCTAATTAGGAATGAACTCCAGGAGAAAGTTAGCGGACATTTTGATGATGATTCTATTGAAGTTAGGATTGTCATTAAACAGGGCAAGCCTACAGATCAGATTATTGAAATAACCGACTCTTTGGAGCCAGACCTCATGCTGATGGGTAAAAAGATAGGATACACCGGAGAAGGCATCATACCAAAACGAATTCTGAAGTATGTTTCCTCATCCGTTCTTTTTGTACCGGAAAACAGCCGATACAATCTGGAAAAAATTCTTACCCCAGTCGACTTCTCGGCTGAATCTGCTAAATCAGTTCAAACTGCAAAAAATCTTGTAAATGGCGAAAATGTGACAGCACAGCACATCTACAGGTACAGGGCTCAATTTTTTCCATACGCTCTTTCCGATGACGAAAAAAGAGAGATGGATCGAAAGATTGAGAAAAAAATGCAGAAGTTTAAAAATGAACACGGTATTTCAGATGATGTCAAATTTGTACTTACGCTACACAAAAAGGGTAAGATTGCAGATGAAGTTTACAATCAGGTTGTGAGTGATCAGATTGATCTCATCATTGTATCTTTAAAGTCCAAAACAATGAACAGTCTTGTCAGTCACGACTTTACAGATAAGATTGTTGATTACGCTTTCGGTGTGCCCTTGCTGGTTCAAAAGAACAAGGAGAAACATCGTAAATTTCTAAAATCACTCTTTGGTGATTGAGATTAACATACTTTCTAAAAAACAAAAGCCCGGTTTATCGCCGGGCTTTTTCTATTTCAAAAGGTTTTTTTATGTGAAAAATTAGATCTACTCATTTTTATAGATCACCCCCTCTTTCATCACAAACCGAACATTTTCCAGGGTTGAAATATTACTCAATGGATTCCCTTCCACCGCAATAAGGTCAGCCATTTTCCCGGCTTCCACTCTCCCTATTTGATCTTCCAGACCTAAAACAACAGACGCAGTTTGGGTTGCACTTAACAGTGCCTCTGCTTCTGGCATGCCGGCTTCAACCATATATCCAAACTCTTTGGCATTATCACCGTGATAGAAGACACCCGCATCTGTGCCAAATGCAATTCTAACACCAAATTTGTACGCCTCACCAAACGTGTTTTGAATAAGCGGACCGATCTCACGGGCTTTTGGAACAACCAATGGTGGGTAATACCCTTCTTCTTCCGCCATTTCAGCTACAAATTTGCCTGCCGTAATGGTAGGCACATAATAGGTGCCATTATCTACCATTGCCTGCATCACCTCTTCATCCATATAGGTGCCATGTTCAACAGTGTGCACTCCGGCTTTAACAGCTCGAAGCATTCCCTCTTTTCCATGGGCATGTGCCGCAACATGCATCTCATAATCACTGGCTGTTTTTATAATGGCTTCCAGTTCATCATCCATAAACTGTGGATTCTGCCCCGATTTCGCTACACTCAACACACCGCCGGTAGCAGTTATCTTGATGTGATCTACACCCAACTTGTAGTTCTGACGAACCGCTTCTCGTGCTTCAGAAACTCCGTTTACCACACCAGATTCAGGCCCGGGATTCCCCATCAGTTCCCGCTTAAAACTATTGGTTGGATCGGCGTGCCCACCGGTTGTAGCAAGCGACTTGCCAACACTAATCACCCTGGGGCCATCCACATATCCTGCCGCAATAGCATCTCGAAGTGAGGTGTTTACACCAGAGCCGCCAAGGTCACGAACCGTTGTAAATCCGGCCATCAAGGTTCGCTTTGCGTAAACCGACGACTCAAACGCGACATCCTCGGGGTTCTTTGTGAACCGATCCAGATAACGGTCAGGCCCGGTCTCATTTTCCAGATGAACATGGAGATCAATCAACCCGGGCAATACGGTTTTATCGCTCAGGTCAATCAGCATGCTCTCCGAATCGGGTTGTAAAAACCCATCCTGAACGTCTACAATAGAACCTCCGTCCACAATAATTGTAACATTTGAGCGAAGCTCTTCACCCGTTCCGTCAAATAGTGCTCCGGCATGGATGTACGTTTGCTGAGCTTGTAAAGCTGTTGCAAGTCCTGTAATCAGCATCAATAAAATCAGATGTATTCTCATGGTTTTTTGATTTGAGTTTTTGGTATCCTTTTTATTTAAAGTTCTTTCAGTATCCAGTGGTTTGGGTCAACCTCAAGATTCGCGCTTTCTGGTATCTCAAATGAGATCCGGTTATTTTCAGGTAACATAGTTGTCAACTCATTATTTATTCGAACCTCTACAGGCATCGGGAAATTCATATCACCGGCTACATCCCACTCCATCACTACCTGGTGGCCGGCTCGTGTTGTATTTAGTGCCGGCAGTTCAGCTTGACGCAAATATATTTCAAATAGCCAGTCCAGTTCCATTCCGCTGATATTCTCCGCAAGATGAAGAAGGTCATCCGTTGTTGCGTAGCGTACCTGATCACCGGTTGTAACACTTTCCATCTCTTCTGTTGGGTAGGCAAATCGTCTTAAAATCTGAAAAAAATCATCATCACCCACAACATAACGCAGTGTGTGCATAAACCATGCTCCTTTATAATAGACATCCCCACCACGCTGCCCTTCTCTAATATCCTGCGACGTCATCGACTCTCTTGGGGCAACGGCTCTTTCGGATGAAATTCGTGTTCTAAGAAAGTCCATCATCTTCCTGTAAGACTCCTCTCCATTCAGGTGCTCAGCATAGAGTGGCTGCATGTAGGTACCGATTCCCTCGTGTATCCAGAAATCGCGCCAGTCCCAAACCGATACCAGATTTCCCCACCACTCGTGAGCAAGCTCGTGTTGATGCAGGTCGTCAAATCCGGCATTTTGTCCGAACAAATTGTCATTTTCAAAATTTGCTCCGTAGGCTATAATTGTATGGTGCTCCATTCCCAGATACGGTGCATGGGCTACTCCATATTTATCAGCCCTGAACGGATACGGTCCTGCTATATCTTCCAAAAACCGAATCTGTTCTGCAAACTGAGGGAAGAGTTCCTCTCCCTGTTCTCTAAACTCAGGCAAGATCCAGAAAGTGATTTCCAATTCGTCACCTGCCGCGCTTGTGTACGGTTCACTGATCGTTTCGTACGGAGCGGCATTCACCGTCACATTGTAATTGTTAATAGGATTTGAGACAAACCATTGAGAAGTTTTCCATCCATCTCCATGGTCTGTAACACCCCGGTTCCGGCCGTTTGATGCAACCACCAGATTTTCAGGCATCGTAAAGTTAATAGCAACGGAGTCGGCTTTGTCCGTCGGGTGATCTTTATTCGGCCACCAGGTCCACGCTCCAATCGATTGAACCGCAACACCAACCCAAGGCTCGTCTGACGGAGTTCGATCCCATACCATTCCACCATCCCAGGGCGGATTCTCTCCTACAAGAGGTGTGCCAGAA
The DNA here is from genome assembly GCF_041686455.1 of Rhodohalobacter sp. NCBI lineage: Bacteria > Pseudomonadati > Balneolota > Balneolia > Balneolales > Balneolaceae > Rhodohalobacter > Rhodohalobacter sp. The sequence continues at coordinate 13,541 of NZ_JAWLDW010000040.1, read as the reverse complement.
TACTCAACTTCGAGCGATGTACTATGACCAGGCTGAAGAGTTTCCGGAAAATAGATGTTGAACGTCTTGGAGTTTTCAAATCTCTCTATCTGTACAGACCGTTCACTTTCATCCCCAATCCAATTTACTGCCTCAATATCCAGACGCGGATCCAAATCAAGAGCCACAACATTCGTTGGATGAACCACATCAAAATGAATTCCAACGCTGCCTGATACTGTACTATCTGCAGGATCCAGTTTCAGATTCAGATCATAAAAGCTGACGTCGTAGGATGATTTATCCGGCGGCAATTCTCCACCTGATTCATAAACCAACTGCCGGTTTTGAGCAAAACCATTTAAAAAGATGAAAGAAAAAAACAGAGTTAGAGTTATTGTTCTGAGCATAATATTACCTTTGACTTATCTTGTCTGTCAAAATAGAAAATTTCAGCTTACTCGCTATAATAGATCTCAATCAATTTTATTGGTTTTAAAAATGCGATGGTTCAGAAAAGGAGGCTCCGGTGGAGCCTGTGATTGAGGAGGGACATTTTATTGTTTCTTCAGTGTTCTTCCATTTTGGCTATGACATGCATTCTAAAATTCAATCCTCCTCTCAACCTCTTTTTAATTTCTGTGCCGGTAAAATTGTTTTGACATATAATCATATAACTTCAAACAATTCCGTAGGAATAACCTGTTTATAGTTAGATGATCACATTTATAATTTCCGCTCCGTAGGTGCGTCCTATTCAAGATTTAGATACAACGGATATTGAATTTTTAACAATAGGCCCCGATGGGGCCTGTGGTTGGGCTAGGTCAGGTTTTATATAATGAGGGAACTCCTACGGAGTTGGTTCTATGCATCAACCCGTCCATCAAGAAATTCTACAAACATCATGACTTCTGCTTATTTGGTGAAAAATATTGTTAATGATAAATCAATTCACTTCTTATTCTCGCAGAATTGCGCAGAAAAAATATTCGCTGATTCTCGCAGAAAATCTGCGTAATTCAGCGATACTCCGCGAGATACCATAGCCAATCCTGGATTTTAATTATCTTCCTCAAACTTCACTCAGGAATCTTACTATCTTTGCCAAATCAACCTTATCTTTGTGCTGAAATAATACAAACTCTGTAAACGCGACTGAAGAATGGCGCAACCGAAATACACTACACACCTGGGAATGGTGGATATCCTTCCCGATGAGATTCGAAAATGGCAATATCTTGAAAACCTAATCCGGGAGGAAGCAGAAAAATTCAACCTGGAAGAAATTCGAACTCCCATCATGGAACAGACCGAACTGATTGTTCGCGGCTTGGGACAGCTTACCGATATCGTATCTAAAGAGATATTCTCTTTCAGCCGGGGTGAAGATAATTATGTTTTGCGTCCTGAGCTTACAGCGCCGGTGGTTCGATCCTACGTGGAAAACCATCTCGATCAGCGTGGCGGTTCACAAAAACTTTTCTATATCGGTCCAATGTTTCGTGCCGAGCGTCCGCAAAAAGGACGACAGCGTCAGTTTCACCAGTTTGGTGTAGAAGTAATTGGCAGTGACGATCCGGTTGCAGATGTGGAGGTGATCGCTTTTATGATCCACATCTACAACAAAGTGGGGATTACCAATACATCGCTGAAGCTAAACTCTATCGGAGATCCGGAAAGCCGGGAAAAATACAAGGAGGCTTTGAAAGCTCATCTGAAGCCCAATTTTGATAAGCTGAGTGAGGTTTCCCAAAAAAGATTTGAAAAAAATCCGCTTCGTATTCTGGATTCCAAAGAGGAGGAGGATCAGCCTTTTATTGAATCCGTTCCCGTCATTACAGATTATCTGAGTGAGGAATCTCTGGCCCATTACAATAAGGTAAAAGAGTATCTGCAGGATCTGGAGATTGAGTTTGTGGAAGACCCTTACCTGGTTCGTGGAATGGACTACTACACTCAAACGGCATTTGAACTGATCAGTCCGGACCTGGGTGCTCAGGACGCACTTGCAGGCGGCGGCCGTTATGACCTGCTTGTGGAAGAAATTGGCGGCCAACCCACACCTGCCGTAGGTTTTGCTGCCGGAATGGAGCGCCTCATGATCGCATGTGAAGAGCTGGGTATTCAGCTCGGCACTGAAAAAGAGGTGGATGTTTATGTGGTTACCCTGGGTGATGAAGCCCGAAAATGGGGATTGAAACAGCTCTCGTTACTGAGGGGCAATAACCTTTCAGCTACTATGGATTACATGGGCCGATCCATGAAAGCACAAATGAAAGACGCCAACCGCGAAAATGCCCGTTATACATTGATTGTAGGCGGTAATGAACTGGCAGAAGGAAAATTTACGTTACGAAACATGAAAGAAAGTGAAGAGCAATCACTTTCTCTGGAAGAGATTATCCAAAAGCTTAAGAAGGACTAAAGCTTCTGTTGCAAGTCCACTCAGTATCAGTCTTTCTGACTCACCCCCATCCCCTCCCTTTCTTGCCCTAATGGGACTTGACATGGAGGGGAGCTTCAAAACAAGTTTTTATTATTAAAAACCTGAGTTCGATTATTGGAAAAGTCTCCCCTAACAAGGGGGACTTTTACATTCAACATTCAACAATCGAACTCAGGGTGAAAGAAAATCAGTCTGTATCACTGAGATAATCTTTCAGGCGATGTGCCCGCTCAGTATCATCCCCGTTCTCTTCCTTTTCTGATTTTTCATCATCCTCACGATCCCACTTCTCAAGCAGGTATGTGATGGCATCGTGGGTGCTTTCATGGAAGTGAGTGCCTCCCAATTTTCTGGCCAAGCCTGATCTGGTGAGCAGATTTTGAACCGGTGATTTCAGTCCTGCAAAGTGGAGTTCAATATCCCAGTCCTCCAACGTCTCTCTAACGGATTTCAGAATCTCAATTGCCGTAGTATCGATATCATTGATGCTCTTGGCATCAATGATTACTGCCCGAATCTGTTTATTCTGTTCACTGCTGCGATCAATAATAAAATCCTTTATATAATCGGCATTACTAAACTCAAGGGAAGAATCGAACCGGAGAATCAAAAGCTCATCAATTGGATTTGCTTTTTTGTTCCGATCAACATCGCGGAACGAGCGTGATCCTTTCATATGCCCAAGAACCGCAACATTCGGTCGGCTGGTTCTATAGAGAACTGAAAAGAGTGACGCCCCTATACCAAGCAGGATCCCTTCCTGAATGCCTATTAACAGGGTGCATAAAAAGGTGAATATTGCAATGTAAGCTTCTGAACGCTTGGTTTTAAACAGATAACGCAACTCACTTAAATCCAGCAATGAGATGGTTGCCGCAATTATTACTGCAGCCAACGCAGGCATAGGCACAAAATAGAAGAGCGGCGTTAAAAAGAGGAGTGTCAACCCAATAATAACTGCCGTTACTACATTAGACATCGGTGTTCGGGTTCCGGCCTGATCGCTCACCGCTGTTCTCGAAAAACTACCCGACATTGGCGGACTCTGAAAAAAGCTCCCTACAAAATTGGCCATCCCAAGTGCGAAAAACTCTTTGTTGGGATCGATTGGATACTTGTACTTATTCCCAAATGTTTTACCAAGAGACATGATTGCCATCAACTGAATGAGTACCAGCGTGGTAACTGTGGGCAGCAACAGTCTTACGTCCTCTCTCGTGAATTCGTGCAGCTCGAAAGACGGCAGACCGGCAGGAACTACACCGATCACATCAACATTATAGCGCTCCAAATTAAAAAACCAGACTGCAACTCCACAGCCTGCAATCAGCAAAAGAGCGCGCGGAAATAAAGGGTTAATCTTTTGAAGAACGAAAAGCAAAATCAAACCGGCTCCCCCGATAGACAGTGCTACCGGGTTAATCATCTCAATCTGATCGATTATTTGTAGGGCGAGCACTCCCACATACTGCGTGCGCTCAAGTTCAATCCCCATTAGATTTCCCATCTGACTAAATCCAATAATAATCGGAGCCGCAACCATAAAACCGTAAATAACAGGTTTGGATAGGAAATTCACCAGAAACCCCATTCTAAAGAGCGACATTGCGATATGGACCAGACCAACCAGCATTGTGAGAAGTAAGACTGCTGTAACATATTTATCTGTCCCCGGCTCAGCAACCATCGATGCACCCGAAGCGATAATAATCATGTCGGTTGCTACAATTCCAAGTGCCAGATGACGGGAGGTTCCAAATAGCGGATAGATCAGGAGAGGTATCAAAGAGCCATAAAGCCCGTAAATAGGGGAAAGCCCGGCAATAACAGCATATGCCATTGCCTGTGGTATTTCAATAACACCAACCGTTGCCCCGGATTTTAAATCTCCCGCAAGATCTTTTTTGGTGTAATTCGGCAGCCAATCGAGGATGCTCAACTGGTTTTTGATCCAGGTCAGAATTGCCTTCGGTTTCATTGAGTCTTCTGCCTTATCAGATGATCAATTTTTTGTTTACAGAGAAAGTTAACTCAACGAGCCCCAAGAGTCCAACATTTAATCTTTTTAACACAGCCCTCGGTTTTCGTGAGAACGAATTAAAATGAAAGATACTGGATTTTATGTGGCGTGCGGAGTGCCTTCATTCAGGCCTTCATCCTTTTTTACCCGTAAGTTATAAGATAATTGAAAGTATTGGCCCCTCACACCTGTCTGGTTTTACTAACTTGAATTTCAGAGATTCAGCATATTTTTCATCTCTTTAATATCATTTTTATCTCCAATAATGGAGAGTTCATCGTTCTCTTTCAGAACTGATTTCCCGTGAGGAAATATAATGTTGCCATTTCGTTTGATGAGCGTAATCAGGCTTTCGCCCGGGAGTTCAAGATCCTTCACCTCTTTATCGATCATCGATGCGGTGATGTCATTTTTCCTGAGGGTAATATTTATAAACCGTTCATCCCGCAGTAATATTTCACGAATTTGCCCTTCATCTTCTGCGGACATCCAGCGTTCGTAAAAGTCGATGCTGTCGATCATTTCAGCCAAGTGAGCGATAATTCTCAGATGCTGACCCGACTTCTTCTTCGAGCTAATCAGGTAGATAATACTGTGAATTTTACCGTCTTTCTTCTCTTCATCACTAACATTCTCAAACTCTTCACGATCCATTTCAATACCCTCTTGCAGACGTACAAGGGCTACTTCTGTATCAATATCGTCATCTACACGAATATGCTGCAGTGCACTGGAATTTCCCACCGGAATAATCCCATCTTTATAATCATTTTCAAACAGATCAACTAGTTCACTCTTGGTATAACTGACCCTCTTTGAGAGCTCGCTGCACACTTTTTCAATTATTTCCTCAATGGGCGGGCTCTCTTTAAAGTCAAATACAGCCGAGCGGCCAATTGCTTTCTCATATGGGTCGTCTTTCCGGAGACCTTTTTCACGCATAATACCTCTCATCTCCCGCTCAAGGCCCTCATGCTGGTACTTCCCAAGTCGGGCGTGTACATGGTAAATGGCTCCCTCTCGCTCAACATTTCCTTTGGAGTAGCTAAAATACCATGCAACGCTAACTGCAGCAATGGCAAATGTAAAAATCACAGAGAGCAGCCCCATTTCAGCAATGAGAAACAGGCAGATGAAAAAGCCGGCAATTTGCATCCATGGATACCAAGGAGATTTGAAACCGGGGTCGTACGCCTCAATTTTACTTTCTCTCATCACGATCACAGAGATATTTAAAATTCCGAACAGCAACAGCTGAAATGCACTGGCGAGCTTTGCCACAGACTCAACATTAAATACAACCAGCAGGAAGATCATCAGAATTGTAGTGGCAACCGTGGCGATTGTTGGTGTTCCAAATCGGCCAAGTTTTGAAAAGTAGGTTGGAATTAAATCATCGCGTGCCATTGCCAGTGGATAACGGGCAGCCGACATAATCCCGGCATTCGCAGTGGAAGCAAAAGCAGCAATAGCGGCAATTACGACCAGAATAAGCCCCGTTTGTCCGGGAAGCCAGGTCAGGAATACTTCACCGGCTGTGGCAACCGGCGTTAAATCTTCTTGCAGTGCGGAAGGCTCGAGCACCATCACCATAATAAAAACACCCACAACATAGATAAACGTAGCCGTACCCAGCGAAAGCATCATTCCCAAAGGAATATTTCGATCCGGATTTTGAACCTCTTCCGATACGCTTGCAACTTTCGTTAAGCCCGCATACGATACGAAAACAAATCCGATGGTAGCAAAGAATCCCTGCGGACCAAACTCAAAAAATGGGGTAAACTCAGAGCGAAGAACATCAAAAAAGTCAACATCAATGACCGCAAAAGCGCCCTGAAAAACGTAGAAAAAGAGAATACTGACAAGGGTGGCCACCATTACATTTTGAAGCCAGCTGCTCTCTTTTGCCCCTACAATATTGGTAATACCAAAAGCAATGGTCAGCGCAACCGCTACCGGAGTGATAGGCACCTCAATGAAAATAGAGATATAAGCCCCCATCCCAATCAAAGCAAATGCACTTTTAAAAATGAGTGCTAACCACGACCCGATCCCACCAACCGTACCGAAAAGCGGCCCCAGGCTGCGATCAATAAAATAGTATGCTCCGCCGGCACGGGGCATTGCTGTAGAAAGCTCTGCAACGCTGAACATGGCCGGTAAAATAAGGATACCCGCCACAAAATAGGCAAGAACTACTGAAGGACCTGTCTGTGCAGCGGCAAGCCCGGGCAGCAAAAAGAAGCCCGAACTAAACATTGCGCCCGTACTGATTGCATAGACATCGAAGAGTTTCAACTCCTTCTTAAGGCGTTTACTCTTATTTAATATGGACATAAATAATTTTTACTGCTGATTCAACTTCTGTAATTGCAGCTTTTAACTTACAACGATTCTTTAAATAATATTTAACCTTATGTGTTAAAAACAATTACCGGACAAGGGGCCATCTGAATGATATTCTCCACTCTTGGCCCAAGATATAGCCGATTTGTTCCCGGTCTGATATTCGTGCCTACAACAATAAGGTCAATCATATTTTCTTTTGTAATCTCAGTAATTTTCTCTTCGATATTTTTACCTTTTTGCACCATCGCCTCTGTTTTCACATCAAAAGCTTCCCCAAGTTTTTTCAGTTCATTGACGGCTTCATTTGCGAAGAGATTTCTGTTTTGAACATAATTTTCTTTCGTGTTGTAAACAGGACGTAATTCGTCAATGATAACATTCAGCGCTAGAACTTCTTTATTCTTATCAGACTTGGCAATGAAGAAAGCCAGTTCCGCCGCATTTCTCGCAGCTGTGCTTCCGTTTGTTGGAACCATAATACGATTTGGAGACCAATTAGAATCTATTGAACCCGCTTTAACAATCAATGTAGGACACGGAGCAAGCCGTGTAATGAAGTCAACAATTGGACTGAACAGATGATTTTTATCTTCAAAATCTTCCGTAGCCCCCATTACAATCAGATCATAATCCTTCTTTGCTTCCTCAATAATCGTATCGCCCGGCTTCTCTCCAATCACAACTTTCGTTACAACTTCATGTAGATTAAAGTACCCAGCCATTTCTGATAGATAAGATTCACATGAAGCTTTATTTCCCTCTGTAACCGTTATAAGAGTGAGAGAGATTTGGGTATCCTGCCCAATCAAATCCAAAATCTGTGCCTCGGTCGATTGGATATTCTGCTGCGTAGCTCCGGAAGATTCCCTGGTTCGAACCGGCAGCAGAACTCTGTGAATATCTGCAACCAGGCTTTCCGCTTCAAGTTCTTCCTTTTTCAAACGCTTCTCCTCCTCTTCCCCGATAGTTACCCTTTTCAATACTGCTCGCAACGCAAACGGAGCCATTAGCGATGTAGCAATTGCCATCACAACAATAATGGAAAACATATCCTGAGAGAGAATTCCCAGTCGAAGGCCGATTGTTGCTATAATAATTTCCATAGCACCGCGGGCATTTAAACCGGCTCCAAAACTAAGTGCAGTCCAGTGATCTTTTTTACCAACCACCCGAGCTCCCGTGTATGTACCGATTACTTTTCCAAGAGTGGCAATTGCGATTACGATTAGAGTGATAACAATCAGTGTGGGATCGAAAAGGTTCAGAATATTCACTTTCAATCCGGCAACGGCAAAGAAAATTGGAGCAAAAATTCCTAGAGCGATACTTTCCAGCTTGTTCACAACATCTTCGGGCAAACGAGGCATCATACCAAAAAGAATACCCATCACAAATGCACCCAAAATGGCCTCAAGATTCAAAAGTTGAGTTATGGCTCCCCAGAAAAATGCGAGTATTATAACCAGTGACAGCAGCCGGTCTGAACTGATCACTTCATCTTGGACAAAAGTGAGCAGTTTTCGAACCATCCAGCGTCCCAGTGTAAAACTAATAATAAGAAATGCCAGAACACTGCCCACTGTGGTCAAAACTGTTCCGGTTGTTACAGCATCTCCGGCAGCAATACCTGCAACAATTGAGAGTAAAATCCAGCCGATCGTATCGTCACTCATTCCCGCTGCGAGGATCGTTTGACCGATATCTCTTCGCATGAGATTCATATCCATCAACACTTTGGCAATAACCGGTATTGCAGAGATCGCCATTGCGGTAGCGACAAAAAGTGAGAAAACGAGCCGCTCGTCTGAGTCTGCCAGTAGAAAATCAGGCAGATACTGCCCCAGGAAAAAACCAGTAATAAACGTGATTGAGATTCCGCCAAATGAGACGCTGATAGCCGTCTTAGCATGTCGCTTAATTAGCTGAATATCGGTTTCAAGACCGGTAATCAGCAGCAAAAACATAGCCCCGAGCAGAGATATCACTTCCAGCAAATAGCCGCTTACTTCCGTTTGTGGTATAATAAGTTCACCAAAAGCAGGAAACACACCGGCTAAAAGTGAGGGGCCTAAAATAATTCCGGCCAGGATTTCACCGATTACGGATGGCTGACCAAGCCTTGTAGATACTTCACCCAAAGCCCTTGCTGCCAGCAAAAGAACACCGACCTGAAAGACCAATAAAAATATATCATGATGTGGTGCAGCAGAAAATACGTCCATATATCAAATCGGTTGCAATTAAAAAAGTTTAGAAGTGTGACGACAAAAATAGTTATTGTTTAGGTGAAACTAAAAATTATCAGATTTATCTGCCGGCACATCGATTTTGATTAATTGAATCAGTTTATTATGAATACTTAATAAGCAGAAATTTCTACACTTCCGTTTCCATCACTGCACGGTAAACTTTTTCGGCTGATTCCGCCTCCTTTACTTTCAAGAGATTCTTCCCCGGTTTAATAAGCTGAGCCACTTCGTTCACTCCTTCCAGATGCTGATCCACTGAGTACGTCTTTGGGCTGAGCAAAATCAGGATAACATGTGCTGGATGTGCTACCTGCTTCAGATTCAGTTCATCCCGGCTGACACCGACAAAAAGAAGCTGCTCTTCCACTTTAGACGTGTGAGCTTCATAAAGCAGTACTCCGGGCATGACCTCCGGCGTATAATCGGCAGAGTTTTTAAGCAACCGTTTAGTGATTCGGCTCAGGTTGATATCATCAAATGCCGGATCTTTATGGATGATCTGTTCCAGTATCTCTTCGGATTCCCCCTTATCCAATCCTACTTTTATCCGTTTTTTTTGCAGTAACTGCAGTTTTTCGGGCTGAGAGGTATCCCCGTTCAATCGAGGTTGTATCTGAGCAGGATAGACCGTAATAAAACTTAACCCGGGGTAGCGCTGTGCAATCACTCTGGGCAGGCGGTCTAGTCCCGGCCTCCAGGATATTGCACCGTCTCGGGCACTCAGAAGTACAAACAGATCTCCTTCCTCCTTAAAGCCATCGTACCAGGCCGGCAGGTCAACCCATTTTTCAATCGCCTCAAAAGTAACCTCCGGCTCGGGTTGAATGTCGTTCACTCTAGGTTTCACAAAACTTTGACGTGCCTTGGTTGTCATAATTACCAGCTCATCCCCAATCTGATCCGCCATCAGTTTTAGTGACCGTACAGCTTCGGTAAAACCGGGCTCGAACTCTGCAAACGGCGGGACCGCCACCACAATCCGTTTTGATGTATTGACCGGTTGTTCAATTTTGCTCACCATAATCATGGTCTGAACCTCTTCCAGAAGCTGATCCAGAATACTCCCAAATATTTTCTGCTTTGCAGAAATCTGGCCGTTCCAGCCAATAATGATGTTAGAAATTCGCATTTCACTCACTGCCCTTGCAATTCCCTTTGCAATGTTGAGGTCCAAGCGAGTTACAGGATTGACGGGCACATCGGCCGCCGCTGCATGAATGACGGCATGACTCAGCATCTTCTCGCCTCGGGCAACCTGTGCTTCGGCATCTCTTCCCTCGCGCGCAACAGTTAGCGGATAGAGTGGCTGATCCATTTTCTGATTGCGAACCATAAATGCAATATCCAACAGAGCATCGGAAGTCTCTGGGTTAGCCAGCGGCACCAAAATCCGCTGGGGAGCTTCGGACGATTTATACGGTTTTTTATCTTCCTGAATGGCAACTTCTCGTCCATACTTTTCCACCAGCCACGGCCCGACCAAACATGTGAGCAAAATCATTATCACAACGGCATTCACGGCAGTGGAGTCAAAAAATCCAAGGTCATAGCCAATCAATGTTACGGCAAGCGTAGCTGCAGACTGCGGTGTGGTAAGGCCGTAAATAACATATCCCTCCTCCTTTGAAAACTTATACAGCTTTGTAATTCCAAACGAAGCAAGCCCCTTTCCTGCAAATACAAGCACACTGAATACAATCGCTTTAAGCCAAACGTCCAGACTTCCAAGAACCGACACATCCACCAGCATCCCCACGCTGATCAGGAAAAAAGGAATGAATAGGGCATTTCCCACAAACTGTACGCGGCTCATAAGTGTGCCACTGGCGGGCACCAGCCTGTTTAGTAACAAACCCGCCAAAAACGCTCCGATAATCGGGGCCAGGCCTGCAAGTTCAGCAAAAAATGCTGTTGTAAAGAGAATAGCCACAAGAAAAATATAGTCCATATTCTCCTGTGATTTCACATTCCTAAAAAACCAGCGGCCCAAACGCGGTAAAAGAAGCACGGAAATAGCAACAAAAGCAATGACGGATGCTGCAAATCCTGTCCAATATCCGGGACCGCTGCTATCTCCCACCGAACCTGCCACAACAGCCAACACTCCGAGCGAAAGCGTATCGGTAACCAAGGTTCCGCCCATCGACATGGTTACGCCCATATTTTTAGTGATGCCAAGCCGTTCGGCAATAGGATAGGCAAGCAGTGTGTGTGACCCTACAATAGACCCGAGTAGCAATGACGTTGCGATTGAGTAGTCGAGAAGATAAACTCCTGCAGCCAGCGCCGCCAATTGGGGCAGCAGAAAAGAGCCCAGGCCAAAACCAATGCTCTTGTTTCTGAGTTTCTCGAACTGAATCAAATCGAGTGAAAGGCCAGCCATAAACATCAGGTAGAGCAAACCGACTGTACCGAGCAGTTCGATGGTGAAGTCCCGCTCAATCAGCCCAAGAAGACCCGGGCCTACGATTGTTCCTGCCAGAATTAATCCAACAATTGCCGGCAGCTTCAGCCGCTTAGCCGCAATGGGTGCTAACAGAATGATCAGCATCACCAAGGCAAAGATGATCACAGGATCTTCGAAAGGAAGCGGATATGAAAAAATTTCTTCCATTAAAAAACAGTTATTTACAATCTCAATTTAGATGGAGCAGGATACCGCTTTGATATGAAAAAAACATTAAAACGATTGTCAAAACTTTGAAACCGCATTTGTTTGTAGCTTCTATTTTGTTATTCTCTGCTCGGTTTGTTAGGTCTGAGTTCTATTTTAACTGTAAATATGAACTTTCTGCTCGGTCATAGAGTGAGTATTTAGAGAACATTTATTTGCCGAACTTAGATTTAAAACTTTTTCCCGGTTATATCGTATTGGAAGTCCACACCGTTTTTAAGTAATCAACAGAAATGAAATCTACCATTATGAAACGCATACTACTCGGAGTCATCATTGCCATATCATGTACAACCGTAAACGTTACGGCTCAGGAGATATCCCCTGACCACATCAAACAGGTTATCCAAAAAAACGATGTGGAGTTCGATATCTATTTTTTGGCATCCGACGAATTTATGGGACGCGATACCGGCACGCAGGAGCTTAAAATTGCATCTCGATACATCGCCACCCGTTTTCAACAGTATGGAATGCAGCAAGCTCCCGG
>NZ_JAWLDW010000040.1:0-1228 GCF_041686455.1 Rhodohalobacter sp. | reverse complement strand
TATTACGCAGAGAATCCGCCGATACCGCTCAATCAAACCGTATACAACCTGAATATTGACGGAGCCGGCTATAACGACACGACAAAAGTGACGGTGATTGGTCTTGGGCGGACCGAAGCGGATGATGACCTGAAAGCATCCGCCAAAGCGTTTGGCCTGGAGGCGATCCCCGATCCGGTACCGGAGCAGAACCTGTTTAACCGGTCGGATAATGTTCACTTTGCAAGGGCCGGAATTCCATCCCCGACCTACAGCATGGGATTGACCGCTTTTGATGATGAGATCAATCAGTATTACCACCGCCCGACGGACGAACCGGACACCATCAACTATGATTATGTAACCTCCTATGTTCGTTCTTTTGTGATGGCTGCATATCTGGTCGGGAATGCCGACAATGCCCCCTTCTGGCTGCCGGGCGATGAGTATGAAGAGGCGGGAATTGAACTTTTTAATAAACAGTAAACATAACTTTAGCGCTAAAAAAGTATTGAAGGTATTAAGCTAACGTGCTCATATTTGTGATGGACTAAAACCGAATCTCACTGTTAACTCATGCTTCGATTTAAAAATGCAGAAAAACCACCGGCCTTGATTGGTGGAGGAGTAGCATGGTTTGCAAAATAGCGCGGGAGACATCACAACATCCGCTCTCCCCGAGAGCAATTGATGTTGTGTAACCGCGCGTGCAAACCAGGCCCGGAAGCGATCACCGTCCGGGTCCCGAGGCCTCGGGATGATTACTTTTGGCGGCCCAAAAGTATTACGAAAACCCTTGATCAGCCGATATTCATTGCAACATTTTTTATCAGTATCAAGATAACATGGTTATAGTTGGAGACCGGGACCACCTCTCTCGCAAACATTCAGAATACGGTGGATAGGTGTGGTTATAGTTTTTAGATCAGAGCAACAACTTGTAAAGTTAGCTCAATAATCATTTTCCAACCACCCCTATATTCCCTCCTTGAAAAAGGAGGGGACTTCATGGTTATCAGATTTAATGAATTTATGTAGAGTTTTCGGGATCAGGACAACCATACTGTCAACCTTAAAAATGACGAAAGTTTTCCGTATCATATGCGCTCTTTATAATCCAACTCAGATTGATGTTCGACGCTCAAACTTTAGAGTCTTTCAAATCCCATAAGACACCCTTTTACTACTACGATCTCGGGCTGCTTCGCCGTACGCTTGAAGAGATCAAAACCCACGGCCTCTCAAAAGG
>NZ_JAWLDW010000039.1:0-22107 GCF_041686455.1 Rhodohalobacter sp. | reverse complement strand
ACTACACCCTGCAAGACCAATAAAAACTAACATCATTAACAGAATGATAAGTGGTGGTTTACTCTTTGATAGTATGTTTCTCCAGGCATTTGTATTTGAAGTAATCATAGACTAAGAATTTAGATTGAACTTGAGATATTCATTATTGATGTACTGGCTTCTGTTTAGCCCATACAGGATTTAGAGGGGAAGGGTTGCCTCGAAGCAGAAAAATTTTAGATATACAGAAAAAGAGGTAGAGAGCTTGAAACTATCAGAGATAGGTTTTAATGAAAATAAAGCATTGATAATATTTAATATGTAGTATTAATAAAATGTATAAGTATACTTGACAAGCATCGTACGGTTTTCAAATCGCGGAAGGGTTGGAGTAATGCGATTTAAATCCCGATTGGATAGTTCACTGTAAACGATCCAGAAATCGTGTCCTTCACTGAAGTTATACCGAAACCTGGCATTTGTGCCAAACTGTTTGTCCAAATGGTTGTATTGGGAAAGTACCTGAAGTGAAAGGTGTGTATTTAAAGCTGCAATAGATCGGACCCTAAACAGGTGTAGATATTCCGATTGGTTTCTATCCGGAAAATGAAGGTAATTTAGCTCTGCATCAGCACTCAACTCAAAATGTTTGGATGGATTCCATGCCGGTGAAAATTTCACTGAATACTGCTCGCCGTCATAAAATGTTCTGGCTCGTCCTGAAATAGCCGCTCTTAATTGACGGGATCCAGGCATGCCGTACTCAGCTTCAACTCCCCAAAACGTGTAGTTTCCGGGTTCTACAAAAGCATTATCACTAAAGAATAGCGGGAGCCTGATATCTTCGTACCAGAGACTTGCGGTAAATTGTATATCCGTGTTATTTTTTAATTCAATTTCCCAAGGTTGTTCTAATAAAAAAGTTTCTACGGAGTGATCCTCATTTCTTAAGATCAGAGAGCCTTTCAGGGACGGATTGATGATCCGGATGGGGGAATCGACAGGACTGAAGTAACCGTAAGCAAGTTCCAGATCGAACTGTGAATAGTCGAACCGTGTATTAAATCCCACTTCCGGCAAATAGAGCTCTCCGGACCGAAGGGCTGAAAAATTGTAGTAAAATCCTCTCGATGTTCTCTTCAAAAGATTGATTCGAAAAAGGGTCTGTTCAATGAAGTCGGAGTCTGTTCTGTCATCAAATGTTGTAGCTGTTTTAAGATCCAGGTAGTGATTGCCAATAAAATTGTAGAGGAGATCGAACCCGGCTCCAACATTATAACTGCCATCACCACCCAGCCGGTTTGTGATCATCGTGCCTGCATGCGAATTTTGATTGATAACATTTCTCTTTGCGCGATAGATTCCAAAATTCTCGGAGGGGAGATTGATATCATCAAGCTGATCTGTTTGCATGTTCAGAATGCCAATATCCCATTTCCCGGTACGTCCGGCTAAACGGGCACCGGCAAGTATCCGAACCTGCTGTCCTTGTTCAAGGCCAATTCTTCGGCTGTAGAACAGTGCATTGTTTCCGCCAAGATTGAAATCAAAAATATCTGACCGTTCCTGAAAAAACTGTCTTTTTTCCGGGAAGAACAGAGGAGTTCGGGAGAGGTTTACCTGTGCTTCATCAGCTTCAACCTGGGCAAAATCAGTATTTAAGGTAATATCCAGATTCATATTCCCTGTAATGGGATATTTAATATCCAATCCGGTTTCTGTCACGTAATCAGTTTCGATTTGGTAGGCGTTACCATCACTATTCAGGAAATTTGATTGACTAAATCCTCCTAGAAGGTAAGGCGTGACGTAAAACGGTTTTTGATACTCAATTCCTGTAAAACGGACTTTTTGGGCCTGAGTAGGTTTCGTAAATCCTCTGGACCATTCAGGAGCAATATCGGGAAAAATGTGACGCTCAGATCTGCTGGCATCCCACCGATAGGTGATCAGTCCCATGATCACTTCATCGTTTAATTCTTGAAATCCAAGGCTGGAAAAGGGAATTCGAATTTCCGCAAACCAACCTTCATCCGTGATTTCAGTTGCAGCATCCCAATATGTATTCCAATCCCTGTTAAAGGAATTACTTCCTTCAGAATCGTTCGAAACCTGCTGATCAACGCGAACACCTGTAGGAGTGACAAAAAACCACTTTGCATTTTCATTATCATTGTATGAGTCGAGAATAACTGCAAAAGTTTCGTCTCCGCTGTAGCGATCCCTGTAGAGAGTGTTGGCTACAATTCCGTCAGGATTGGAATCATAGAGTTCACCGGCTACATATAGATATTCATCATCGTAAGCCACTTTGATTACGGTTCTATTCGACATTTCGCCTCCGTAAACTGGCTGGTAAACAGTCATAGGGAAGGGGTGAATCTCGTCCCATGCCGGTTCGTCCGGAATTCCGTCAAGGGTCACATCGGATGAAATCCTCTGAATGTTTATAGGTGTTTTTTTACCAGTAGTCTGTAGCGGACTCTGCAACAGAAGTGCAAGAGCAAAAGTTAGCAGAAGGTTCATGTTTTTCTAGTTTGCCCAATCAGGAATAATTCCAATTTCAATCCCAAAAACATAAGCGAATAGAGTGTAACAGGCGATACTTAGGATCAGTGAAACGATAATATTCAACCAAATTCCCGCTTTGGCCATCTGTGGGATAGAAACTTTCCCGCTCCCGTAAATGATGGCATTTGGTGGAGTGGCAACCGGGAGCATAAAAGCACAGCTTGCCGCAATTGCTGCGGGTATTACGAATAGAAGTGGATTTTGTCCAATGCCTACGGCTGAAGATGCCAGGATTGGGATAAATGCTGCGGCAGTGGCAGTATTACTGGTAATTTCAGTTAAGAAAACAACGATCAGGATTACTACCAAAAGCAGAATGATAATGGGAAGTGCATCCAAACCGCTTACACCCTGTCCAATCCAGGCGGCTAATCCGGTTGAGCTTATCGCCGCGGCTAAACTGAGACCACCGCCAAAAAGAATGAGTATGCCCCATGGTAAATCCCGTAAATTATTCCACTGTAAAAGCATTCCGCCGGAGCCTTTACCGTTGGGCACAATAAATAGTACCACTCCGGCTGTAATTGCAATTCCGGCGTCAGACAAGCCGGGAATAATTTCTGAAATGAGAGGTCGGAAAATCCATAAAAGTGCCGTGGTTGTGAAAATAACGGCAACTCGAAATTCAGGTTTGGTGATTTTACCAAGTTTTTCAAGTTGATTTAGAATAATCGACTTTCCACCCGGTAACTCTTTCATTTTAATTGGAAAAATGAAGCGGCTCAGAAGGAGATACATAATCGGAAGAAGTAGAATTACTAATGGTACACCCACCATCATCCATTGAGCAAAACTTATTTCGATCCCGTAATTTTCAAGCATGAATGCTGCCATAAGAGCATTAGGAGGCGTTCCAATCAGTGTTCCGACTCCTCCGATATTACATGCGTAGGCAATGGATAGCAGGAGTACTATTTCAAAATTGGTAATAACGGGCTTTTCACTATCTCTCTTATTTTCTACAAGCTGAAGTACAGAAAGTGCAATCGGAAGCATCATTAAGGCTGTGGCGGTATTGCTAACCCACATACTCAGAAAAGCAGAAGCAATAATAAAGCCAATAATAATTGAAGATGGTTTTACGCCCATCACATTTACAATGTTGAGAGCAATTCGTTTATGCAGGTCCCAGGTTTGCATTGCTATGGCAATAATAAATCCTCCCAAAAAAAGGAAAACCAAAGGATTTGCATAGGGTGTTGTTGCATCGCCAATTGGAGAAATTCCGAGTACAGGAAACAGAACAATAGGGATCAGAGATGTGGCGGCAATAGGGATTGCTTCAGAAATCCACCAGGTTGCCATGAGTATGGCAACGGCGGCTGTTTTCCATGCAGCGTCATCAAGTCCTTCCGGAGCGGGAAGGAAGAGGAATATGAGAAATAGGATGAATCCAAGATATAGCCCAAATCGAGATGAATCGGCAATTCGATTTAACATAGAATCATTAAATTAAAAAATGCGCACTGTTACATAGACAATCGAAAATGGAAAAACCCCTATTTACGTATGTAAATATTTGTCAGAAGCTGGTAGAGTCGAATAGTGCCTTCATCATTTTTTTATACGCAGGTGTTAGTTCAATACTGCGGCGCTCCATCATCTTTTCCATAGCTTCAATTGCTTTTTCAAAATGATAAGGTACAATGTCGTTTCCGCTAACCCAGCTAAACGACGGGATATATTTTGGAGGATACCCATCAGAAAAGAGATTACAACATACACCGCAAAGCGTACCTGTATTTAGCATAGAGTTAATACCTGTTTTGCTGTGGTCTCCCATAATTGTACCGATAAATTGCTGTCCGGTATCAACCATTTTCCCGGATCTCCATTCGGTAAATTTAACCGTGCTGTAGTTATTTTTGAGATTTGATGTATTGGTATCTGCGCCGATATTTACCCATTGGCCAAACACAGAGTTTCCTGCATATCCATCGTGTGCTTTATTTGAATAGGAGTGAAATATTACGTTGGATATTTCGCCGCCTACTTTACAAACCGGACCGATTGTGGTGTCTTCGTATATTTTGGCTCCCATCTTAACTACCGACTTTTCGCAAATTGCAGATGGCCCGCGTACTACGGAATTCGCCATAACATGCGCATTTTTGCCAATATAAATGGGGCCTTTATCGGCAACAAGCATAGCACCGGGCTCAATAACAGCTCCCTCATCTATGTATATATTCTCCGGTTTAACGAACAGAGTGTTGGGAAAAATTTTCTCTTCTCCATAGGCTATTTTTTTGGATAAAATGAGGTCATTTTTAATTTCATTACCGTTTAATTGAAACAACTCCCAAATATTTTTAACAATAGTATTTCCTTTTGGACTAATATCAGAAATATCTAATGTATTTAAATCTACACCTGATTTGCTCCACTTGTTATGTTCTTCCGGCGGTATTAAAGCAGCTACAAGAGATTCTTCACATAATAGTCCCTGAGAAATTTCTAACTGCTTTATCTGTTCAATTAAATGTAAATTCGGAATAAATCGAGGATTAATCCATAAAACGGCCTCATGTTCTTTATTTACTGAGGGTATTTTGAATACTCCTGACATGTGTTGGCGCACGGGGCCACCTAATGCAGGATTACTGGGCAGACCGAGTGCATACTTCCATTTTTCAGCAAGAGTAAAAATTCCAACTCTCAAATCGTAAACGGGCCGAGTGAGAGTTAATGGATGGAAATTTTCCATGTAGTGATCTTCGAAGAAGGAGTATTGTAATTTCATTATATTTTGATTTCCTTTTCAGGGAATTCTGATTTGTTGTCTTGATGATTTACGAATTGTTAAATAACAAATTATTTTCAATCAAACGTTATGAATATTATGTGCACTTTAAAAAAGTACATAATGATACAATGAAGAGTAAATAAACTGATTAAAAAACATATCAGTTAAATTCAGATCAATAAAATAAAGATAGACTATGTGCGGAATAGTAGGTTATGTAGGTGATAGAGACGCCGCTGAAGTATTAATCAAAGGGTTAAAAAGGCTTGAGTACAGAGGGTACGACTCTGCCGGAATTGCCATCATGAATGGAGAGTTAAACATTCAAAAAGGTAAAGGCAAAGTAGCCAACCTGGATAAGAAAGTATTGGAGAATAGTGTAAAAGGCCATATTGGTATTGGTCATACACGCTGGGCTACTCATGGTGAGCCAAATGATGTAAACTCTCATCCCCATTTAAGTGAATCCGGTAAAGTTGCCGTTGTGCATAATGGAATTATTGAAAACTACGGTTCCTTAAAAAGATCTCTGACGGAGAAAGGTCGGACGTTTATGAGCATGACTGATACTGAAATTATTGCTCAGCTCATTGAGGAAATTTATACAACGTCTAAGAATGTAACTTTTGAAGAAGCTATTCGCCTCACCTTAAAGCAGATTGTGGGAACGTACGGTCTTGCAATTGTAAATCTGGATTCTCCTGAAAAGATTTACATCGCCCGAAAAGGCTCTCCACTTCTTTTGGGAGTGGGCGATAATGAGATGTTTATTGCATCAGATGCTTCTCCGATTGTAGAATATACCAACAAAGTGGTTTACCTGGATGATGGTGAAATGGCAGTTGTAGAGCGTGACGGTTATGAGGTTAAGACAATTGAAGATGTAAGCCTGACGAAAGAGGTTCATGAACTGGCAATCAGTTTGGAGGCGATTGAGAAAGCGGGTTATCCGCACTTTATGTTGAAAGAGATTTTTGAGCAACCCAGGTCAATGGCTGACTGTATGCGGGGGCGAATTGATCCTGATAAAGGCACCATACAACTTGGGGGTATTGCAGATGTAATGGACGATCTGGCTAACGCCAACCGGGTTATAATTGCTGCCTGCGGAACCAGTTGGCATTCAGGCTTGGTGGGAGAGTATCTCTTTGAGTATTTGGCAAAAACACCCGTTGAGGTTGAGTACGCATCTGAATTTCGATACAGCGATCCACTGATTGGTGAAGGGGACGTGATGCTGGTCATTTCTCAAAGTGGAGAAACAGCTGATACACTTGCAGCACTCCGTGAAGCAAAAGAGCGTGGCGCTATGGTTCTGGGGATCTGTAATGTGGTCGGCTCAACTATATCAAGAGAAACGGATGCCGGAGTGTTTACTCACGCAGGTCCCGAAATCGGGGTCGCCTCAACTAAAGCATTTACTGCTCAGGTTGTTGTATTGACGATGATGGCACTGGCTCTTGGTATTAAAAAGGGATATATCGACAATAAAAAAGCGAAGAAGTATATCAAAGAACTGGATGCCATTCCTGATAAAGTGGATCAGATTTTAAAGGAGTGTGATGATGATACCAAAGAGATGGCTAAGATGTTTACGTATGCACCCAACTTTCTATATTTGGGACGGAGCTATAACTTCCCGGTTGCACTGGAAGGAGCACTGAAGCTTAAAGAGATCTCCTATATTCATGCCGAAGGGTATCCTGCAGCGGAGATGAAGCACGGACCGATTGCCCTGATCGATGAGATGATGCCGGTTGTTGTTATTGCGGCCACTACTCATACCAATGACAAAATGATCTCGAACATTGAAGAGGTGAAAGCCCGTAAGGGGCGTATTATTTCCATTATGAATAAAGAGAACAGTGATGTAAAAGATCTGTCGGAATACTCCATCTCGATTCCATCAACGTTTGATGTTTTTTCACCGCTTCTTACGGTAATTCCATTGCAGCTTCTCTCATACTATATTGCAGTGAACAGAGGGTGTGATGTGGATCAGCCCAGAAATCTGGCGAAGAGCGTTACCGTTGAATAGCGAATGTAATCTTGTAGATTTAAGTTCGTTATAATGAACTATGAAGTTATCGGTTAAAAATATGGTCTGTCCCCGTTGTGTGGAATCTGTTTCAGATATCCTATCGGGGATGGACTATCCTAACGCCCATGTTGAGCTGGGTTTTGTTGAATTGGACAGAAAATTTACTGAAACAGAACTGGATCTGTTTAGTGAACGTCTTCAATCCAAGGGATTTGAGCTCATTTTTGATAGAGAGACCGAACTGGTTAACGATGTGAAGTCGGCTCTTATTAAATACATTGACCACCTGGAGCATTCAAGGACGCCGGATAAGCTCTCCATTTTTGTATCAAGACAAACAAATTACAACTATTCCTATCTGAGTAAAGTCTATTCCGATAAGACGGGTTCAACGATTGAAACTCATCTGATTGAGATGAAAATAGAAAGGGTAAAAGAACTGCTCAGTTTTCGAAAATGGACCCTCAGTGAAATTGCGTGGAAACTGAAATACAGCAGTGTACAATATCTTTCCAATCAATTTAAAAAAGTGACCGGGTTGACCGTCACGGAATATCGGAAGTCTGGTGATACAGTGAGGAAATCCCTCGACACAATATAGCCCAAAAATATTACACATCTCTGCATTCGCTACATAACATCAGCGGGCAATTTCTTCTTTAACTTAAGAACAGAAATGAAAATAGCGATAGCTGATTAGTACTAAGTATATAATGTTATGAAAAAGCGTATTCAAATAAATGGCATGCACTGTGCGGGTTGCGTTAACTCTGTAGAAAAAGCATTGGAAAAAGTTGAGCAAGTTAAAGGCGCAAGCGTTCAGTTGACTACTGAAAGTGCCGAAATTGAAGTTGAAGGTAGTGATTTTCCTTTTGATGAAGTTCGTGAAGCTATTGAAAATGCAGGTTATGAAGCGGAAGAGCCTAAAAACGATTCAGTCACTTTTCAAATCGGAGGAATGCACTGTACAGGTTGTTCTTCTGCGGTAGAAAAAGCCATTCAAAAACAGAGTGGGGTTGTAAGTGCAAATGTAAATCTTGCTGCAGAAAAAGCATTTGTAGACTTTGATAGTTCACAGATATCAATCGACCAAATAAAAGAGAGTATTGAGAACACCGGTTATGAAGTGATCGACGAGCAAAAAAAAAAGCCAATAAGTTAGAGCAGAAAAGAGAGAGAGAAGAGAAGAAACTTTCTGCAGCCAGGCAGAAAACGATAAGGAGCTGGTTTGTTACGGTTCCGCTTATGATTTGGATGCTTCTCAGTATGGTGCTGGGAATTCAGATTACTTCGCACCTTGTGATGGAAATTGCTATGGTTTTGGGCGCCGGTTACGTACTTTTTGGCCCGGGATATGAAACACTTAGAAGTGCATTGATCTCATCCAGAAACTTAACTCCCAATATGGATGTGCTGATTGCCCTGGGTACAACTGCATCGTTAATTACAGGTCTGGTTTCGCTTGCTCACATGCTCGGTTTGATACAGTCCGCATTCTACAGTTTTGCCGGAATTGCAGCTATGATCATGGCATTTCACCTGACCGGTAGATATATAGAGGCAAAAGCGAGAGGCAGGGCTTCAGACGCTATTACAAAGCTTTTAACACTGGAGGCGAAGACTGCCCGTATAATCAAAAACGGGATGGAAGAAGAAATTGAAATTGATAAGCTGAAGAAGGGCGACGTGATGATTGTCAGGCCCGGAGAAACCATTCCAACAGATGGGGAAGTTGTGGATGGCAAAAGCTCAGTTGATGAGTCTATGGTTACCGGAGAATCAATGCCGGTAATTAGAGAGAAGGGAGATGAGGTTATAGGCGGTACGATCAATACGGAAGGCTCCATTCGCGTGCAGGCAAAAGAAGTTGGGGAGAATACATTTCTGAACCGTGTCATTCAAATGGTGGAAGAAGCTCAGGGGTCCAAAATTCCAATTCAGGATTTTGCAGATAAGGTTACTGCGATATTTGTACCGGTAATCCTTGTTCTCACAGCAATCACATTTACTGTTTGGCTAATTTTCCCGGAATCACTTCGGCCTATTTTATTATGGGCAGACTCTTTTATTCCCTGGATTATCACAGATCTGGAACCGGTTAGTCAGGCATTTTTTGTGGCCCTCGCAGTTCTGGTCATTGCATGCCCCTGTGCTTTAGGGTTAGCTACTCCCACAGCACTGATGGTGGGAACAGGACTGGGTGCTGAAAACGGCATTCTTATTCGAAAGGGGGAATCTATTCAGCGTTTACAAGAGGTCACAACGTTTGTTTTTGACAAAACCGGCACATTGACAAAGGGGGAACCGGAAGTTACGGATTGGTTTGAAGTGGGGAATAGTGATATGAATCTGAAAAAGATGATTGCTGCTGCTGAGAATTACTCGGAGCATCCAATAAGTAAAGCCATACTAAACTATACGGGGACAGATAATCTGCCGGCTTCCGAAGAGTTTGAATCGTTTACCGGAAAAGGAGTGAAGGCCGTTGTACAAGAATCGCGAATTTTAGCCGGGAATGTTGATCTGCTAAAACAATTTTCTATTGATCAGTCAGAACTGGTCCAGAATAAAGCAGATGAACTTCATTCAGCCGGTAAAACAACCATTTTTCTGGTAATAGATGAAGAAGTTGTGGCACTTTGTGGAATTAAAGATACAATCAAACCGGAAACAGCCGACGCTATTCGGGAAATACATCAGCTCGGCTATAAAACTGTAATGTTAACGGGCGATCAGCAGAAAGTGGCAGATATAATTGCAAAGGAGATCGGTATTGATGACGTATTTGCACAGGTAAAACCGGATGAAAAATCTGACGTGATCAAAAGATTACAAGAAGATGGGGAAGTGGTGGCCATGGTAGGAGATGGAATTAATGATGCTCCGGCACTTACACAGTCGGATGTGGGTATTGCACTGGGAACAGGAACAGATATCGCCATTGAATCGGGCAGTATGATTTTAATTGATGGAAATCCCAAAGCGATAATCCGTGCGATTCATTTAAGTAATGAGACGTTTAAGAAAATTCGCCAAAATCTATTCTGGGCATTTTTCTATAATATCATAATGCTTCCCATTGCTATGATTGGATGGATGCATCCTGTATTGGCTGAAATTGCTATGGCTTTTAGTTCTATAAACGTGGTAGGGAATTCTAAACGACTGCAAAAGAAAAAAATCTAGTATGAAGTGTATTTGTGAAGAACTTTATAAATGCAATTTTGTAACAAATACCTTTTTGGATACTCTTTTAAAATACACAGCGATTATAAAGGTTTGTAAATAGTTGTGTAGATGAAAATTTAAAACTTGATTTTGGTTAGGGATATATTTAGATATAATAGTCTCATTTAGCCATTCTTTAAAATTTTTGTGTTCTCTGATGAAAAACTGGAAAAATTTACTCTTTAAGGTAGCTCTGCTCGTAGTTGTCGCAATTGTTGTTTTTACTGGATGATTTAAAAAATAAAAGGCTAATTATAGCTAAGGTCGCCACATTTTTATACATTCAAAACTGAATGCCATAATAAGTGTATAAATGGGAGATAATTTAAAATTTATCAGCGACCATACCGAGCTTTTCGGAAAACTTTTAAATTATACATTTGATGCCCTTCTTGTATCTAAACTGCAAGGCAGTGACCTCCAAACTGTATTTGCCAATCAAACCTACTATTCGATAAGCGGTTTAAGTGAGGATAATGTTATAGGTTCACGTCCACGGATAACGGCCTCTGCAAATTCAGCGAATAACCTATATGATTCAATTCTAAAACATTTTAAAAAAGGTTCACTTTTTGAAACGGAATGTACCTGTTTGAATAAGGCAGGATCACCATTTTGGGCGATTGTTAAATCTTTTCCGCTAGATACAGATGATGAGAAATTTTGTGTTACGATTATAAAAGAGATCACTATTCGTAAAAAGCGTGAAAACGAATTAAAAAAAGCACTTCAAGAAGCCAAATCGTCTAAAATTGTAAAGGATAAGTTTCTGGCTAACATGAGCCATGAAATGAGAACTCCACTCAATGGAATTCTGGGAATGACTCAGCTTTTGGAAGGAAAAGACTTAGATGAAGAAAATGCAGATTACGTGGAAGAGATTAAACTCTCTGCCGAAAATTTACTTGCCATTGTAAACGATATACTGGAATTCAACTTTTTAAAATCTACCAATTTTAAATTAGAGAACAGAAAGTTCAACATTCGTAAACTACTTCGTCAGGTTGTAGATAATATCAGAAGCCAAACTGAGGAGAAAGGATTAGACCTTGAATTGGTAATTTCTAAAAATGTACCTGAGTACTTGGTTGGAGATTCTGTTAGACTTTCCCAAGTTCTGATGAACATTTTGAGTAACTCAATAAAGTTTACAAAAAATGGTGAAATCGCAATTTTTGTGACGACCGGAGATGTGGAAAATGGTAAAATTCCAGTAAAGCTGATGATAAAAGATACCGGCATTGGAATTCCTGATTCGATGATCAATAACATTTTTGAGAGCTTTAGTCAGGTTTCGAAATCTACATCCTACAAGTTTGGAGGCGCAGGCCTGGGTCTTTCTCTGGTGAAGCAGTTGGTAGGCTATATGGATGGAAAGATAGATGTTGAAAGCACTGAAGGTGTTGGAACTGCTGTCTCATTGCAAATCCCGTTCTATTTACCCGATAAAGCTGTTGGTTTTAAAACGTTAAAAAGTTCAGAAACCGACAGTATAAAGGAGAGTTTTAGCGGGGACAAAATTTTAATCGTCGATGATTATACCGTAAATCGCCGGATTGTAAAGGGGATGATGAAAAAGCTTGGTGTGGATGCTGATGAAGCGGAAGATGGCAGTGAAGCTTTGGAAATGATAAATCAAAACAACTATTCTGCAGTATTTATGGATGTACATATGCCGGGAATGGGCGGTTTGGAAGCAACCAGGAGAATTCGAGAACATGATGAAAAATCGAAAAGGGATGTACCAATTATCGCTATTACGGCATCAGTGTTGGACAGGGATATTGAAGAGTGTAAACAAGCGGGTATGGACGGTTTTATCGCCAAACCGTTTACCTACGATGAACTTTACAATAGCTTTAAAGAATTTATAAAGAACGGCAGATCTTCAAATTCTAAAACACCTGAACAGTCTAAGGACTTTTCAGGATTGGATCTTAATAACTTGTATGAGTTAACCGGAGGAGATGAGGATCTTTTAAAAGAGATAATGGAGCTCTTTTTGAGTCAAACACCTGATTTGATGAGTAAAATAATAACCCATTTCAATAGTAGTGAGTACGACAAGGTTAAAGAGTTTTCACATACGCTAAAACCAACTTTCACCTACGTGGGAATGGAAAAAGCTACAGAGCTTACAGAAAAGATTGAGTCGATGGCCGGTGAAAATAATCCAGACGCTGGAAAGCTGGAAGAGTTAATTAGTGAATTGAATGTAATTTGCACCGAGGCAATAAATAAAGTTAAGTCCGCTCTTTCTTCGATGTCATAAGTATCGAGCCATTTGGAGGTGAGGAATTCCATCGAGAATATAGGTTTCTCCAGCTGACTTAAATCCAAGATTTTTATAAAACTGCAGGAGATGAGCCTGAGCTTCAATCCTGATAGATTTATGGCCGGTTTCTGCAATGCGATCAATGGATTCCAGCACGATTTTTTTTCCGTAGCCATTCCCTCTGAATTTCTCTTTTACAACAATTCTGCCAATCGAGATCTCGTCGAACTTAACCTTAGGTGGAACAATTCTGCTGTATGCTGCCAGCTCATTACCAACCTTAAGCAGTAAATGTTTAGAGACGTCATCTAAGCCGTCAATATCTTCATAAACACAATTTTGCTCTACGATGAAAATATCCTGACGCAGTTTTAAGATGTTATAAAGCTCTGAGGGAGACATCTTGTCGATTCCATGGAAAAGAATAAATTTCATGCGGGGTAAACTTTTTTTGGTTTTTCACGTAAGCTCAGGAAAATGTAACGAATCTCAATGCTATGTTAAAAATACTACTCATAAACAGTCTGGTAATATTTTTTGGTGCTTATCTTTTAGACGGTGTGTCAGTGAAGAATTATTTCACCGCATTGGGAGTCGCTATTTTGCTCGGTTTGGTGAATATTTTTATAAAACCGCTTATTATTTTTCTGACCTTGCCGCTAACCATTCTAACCTTGGGGCTATTTATTTGGGTGATAAATGCCTGGATGTTAATGTTGATTGATAAACTTGTTATAGGTTTTACTATTCGAAACTTTTGGTGGGCACTATTTTTTGGACTATTTATTTCTGTACTAAACGGAATTCTATTCAGGATTTTCTAATCAAATAGAGTTCTATAAATAGATAATAATTGTGGTTCTAAAAGTGACCATCTTTTTTCTTATTTTATGATTCTGTTATAAAAAATAAGCCAATCTTCGCTTGGAGATTTAGCAAAAGAAGTTCACTTTTTATATGCGTTTTATGTTAAATAACAGTCATTTTATAACCCACTACAGCTCATTTAATAGTATTTCTACACCTGATGATCAAAAAAACTGTAACAGTAAAAAACGAAGCGGGTTTACATGCCCGTCCTTCATCCGTACTCGTAAAAACTGCATCTAAATTTGAATCTGATTTTTACATTAGTATGTATGGATATAAGGTAAATGGGAAAAGCATTTTGGGCGTTATGACGCTTGCAGCGGAGTCTGGAGCAGAAATGGAACTTATCTTTGAAGGAGAGGATGAACAGGAAGCGTTGACCGCTATTTCTGAACTATTTGAAAATAAATTTGAAAACAACTGAAATAGTCTGTTATGGTAGGTCGAATTGAATTTAAGGGTGTGCCGGCAGCCGGTGGAATTGGAATCGGAAAGGCACATTTTCTGCAAGAGAGACAGAATGAAGTAAGCCCTGAAAAAATTCATCAGGATGATATTCAACTCAATATAGACAAATGTAATCGTGCTTTTGGGGCACTGAAAGAAGAGTTTATCAAACTGAAAGAGGATGCAGTTGGTGAAGTTGCCGACATTATAGATGCGCAGATAGAATCTTTAAAAGATCCGGAGTTATATAAAACGATTCTCTATAAAATCGAATCAGAACGATATGAAGCTGAATACGCTATTTTCAGCACTCTGAATGAGTATATACATATCATGGAAAACGCTGATGCCGATTGGTTGAATGAGCGTACGATAGACCTGATAGCAATCAGGGATCAGTTGATAGATGTTGCAAGAAACAAAAAACAGGGCGAAGATCTAGAGCCCGGATCTGTCGTTTTTGCGACGAATGTATCCCCCACATCTATGATTGAGCTTAGCAAAAATAGTATTGCCGGATTGGTAATGCAAAAGGGTGGTCTTACATCACATGCAGTTATTCTGGCCCAGTCTTTGGACATTCCTTGTGTGATTGGAGTAGAATGGAAAGTAAAGCGTTTTAAAAACAGTGAAGAAACTATTGTTGATGGAGATCTCGGTATAGTTGTTGTACGTCCATCAGTAAGTGAGCAGAGAGCCTATGATGAGCGTAAGAAAACAGAGCAGAAAAAAGCCGAGGAAATTCTTGAAATCTCAAAAAAGCCAAGTGAAACAGCTTGCGGAAAAAGATTTAAGCTTCAAGCAAATGTGGAGTTTTTAGAAGAGCTTCCAAAAGTAAAAACACATGGTGCTGAAGGAGTTGGACTTTTAAGAACCGAAACCATTCTGTTCCAGAAAAAAGGGTTTGATGTCAATGATCAGCTCGACTTCTACAGAAAAGTAGTAGAGGCTAGTGATGATTCGGATGTTACGGTACGACTGTTTGACGCCGGCGGTGATAAACTGTTAGACGACATGGATACCGAATCAAATCCATTTTTGGGATGGCGTGGAATTCGAATGCTGCTTGATGAAAGTGAGCTTTTGGGAAATCAATTGGAAGCGATATATAGATTATCGGGGGAGTATAGCGGCAGAATCAAGCTTTTGGCCCCGATGGTGTCATGTGTAAGCGAGATACACAGGCTCAAGAAGAGAATATTGGAAGTGAAAGATAGGCTAACCGAAATGGGGATTAAATTTGATCAAAACCTCCCGATCGGTGTGATGGTTGAAGTTCCAAGTGTTGCAATAATGGCGGACAGGGTAGCTAAAGAAGTAGATTTCTTTAGTATTGGAACAAACGATTTAACTCAATACACATTGGCAGTAGATCGAGGAAACGAAAAAATTTCATCCTTATATCAACCATATCATCCTGCAATATGGAAGCTCATTAAAATGACTATTGATGGGGCAAAAAAGAGCAATATTCCGGTGACTGTTTGCGGTGAGATGGCATCTAAACCAAAAACCGCCGCTTGCCTTTTTGGGCTTGGAATTGAAAATTTGAGTATGACAACCAGTGCACTGCCTAGGGTAAAAAGTATGCTTTGTAGCCATACAATGGATAGTATGAGAATTCTTTCGGAACAAGTAATGAATGCGAACTCTCCCGGTGAAGTTCAGATTTTAATGAATAAGTTTGGTGAGTAGCACTCTTTTAGTTGCCGGGCTATGCATTGTTTTGTCTATAGAAATACATAAAAAATACAGTATTTATATTGGAAGATATAGAGACTTAAGAGAGGAAGCGATTCCATGATTTAATAAATCATGACAATATGTTATTATAACTAATTATATAAACACAATAACCGCTTAAAACATAAATATTTTTAATATGGATCTTTATTTAAGTAAAAACATTAGTTATTATTCGTTTTAATAGTTCAAATAAATAGAGATAAAATGATCAGTAAAGCTTATACACCAAAAAGAACAATCTGTAAAGTTACATTTACCATACCCGGTGAGTGGGCAGAGGAAAAAGTAAATCTGGTAGGAGATTTCAATGACTGGGATGAAACCTCTGATTCTATGGAAAAAAACAAAGAGGGAAATTGGGAACTCACACTGAGGCTGAAACCGGAGACTACTTATAAATTCAGATATTTACTGGATGGAGTGACGTGGGAAAATGATGATAATGCAGATAACTATGCACCCAATGAATTTGGAAGTGATGACTCTGTGATCACTACAGGTAAGTAATTTAGGATGAGTCAACTTTTCGATAAAGAGCTTTTTCAAGACAAACTATCTACTCGTTGGCTGGGAAGAGATTTTGAGTATCTGAAGAAGGTTGACTCTACAAATTCGTATTTAAAAAAGATTCCTGCCGAACAGTTGAATCATGGGTTTGTTGTTCTGGCCGATCATCAGGTCAAGGGGAGAGGACAGCATCAAAAAGATTGGGTTACAAATCCCGGTGAAAATCTGACTTTTACGTTGGCTTTAAAACCGGAACGCACCGAGGGCTTAACGCTATTAACTCTCTCTTGCGCTTTGGCGGTGGCAAATGTTCTTCAGATTTACAGCAGGAATTTATTTTCCCTCAAATGGCCAAATGATATTTATGTTGATCATAAAAAAATTGGTGGAGTGTTAACGGAATGCTCCTTTTTAGGTCCAAAACCGGAGAAAGTTCTGATCGGTATTGGGGTTAATGTTAACCAGGAAAAGTTCAATGCCGAAGATACTGAACGCGCTACTTCTTTAAATCAGGTAACGGGGGATAAATTTGAAAGAGAAGAACTGCTAGCCAATATTTTACTTAGGATTGAAAAACTTTATCAAAGCTGGACTAAACGTGAAATTACCGTTCATAAACAAATTAGCAAGTCATTGATTGGCTTTGGAGACTGGATAAGGTTAAGTGTTGATGACGAAGTCATTGAAGGGCGATTTAAATTTTTGGGAGTTAATGAAAAAGGTGAGTTATTAGTATTAAACGAGAAATTAGAGCTCAATACCTATTCACATGAGCAAATTCGAATCATCACCGGTAGCTAAAGCATTTCAAAAATCCGTAAATAACTATCTTCCTGATTCCACGACATTGATTGCCGGAGTAAGCGGCGGCCCCGATTCAATGGCACTTATGTACTTATTGCATCGACTTGAACTAAGTGCAGTTATCGTGCATTGCAACTATCAAATGAGAGGAGAGGACTCTGATAAAGATCAGAGACTCGTAGAGAAAATGAGCGCTTTCTGGGGTTTTGAGTGTGTTTCTGTTCGTTTGGAAAAGGAATCGGCTTCCAATTTTCAGGAGTGGGCAAGAGAGCGAAGGTATGAAGTATTTTATGATTTGAAGCATGAGTTTGACGCAGATTTTGTGACCACGGCACATCATCAGGACGACCAGATCGAAACCATATTACAACGGATTTTAAGAGGGTCTGGGATTTCCGCATGGAGTGGTATAAAACCGATCGAAAATCAGCTCTTCAGACCGTTGATGGATGTGAGCAAATCTGAAATCATGAAATTTGCAGAGGAGTTCAACATCCCCTATAGAATTGACAACAGTAATGAAGAGTCAACGTATGCCAGGAACTTTCTACGTCACAATTGGTTTCCGGAGCTTCAAAACTTTTTTCCTGGATGGCGTGATAATATACTCAAGCTTTCTTTACGGGCAACTGAATTCGAATTAATGACCGGTGAGGTTCTTAAGTCGGTAAAAGATGATGATCGGTCACTGAGCCGATCATATTTTTTAAATTTGCCAGACCCAATTCGTCCTCCCGTACTATATCAGTTTTTAGACGAAGTATCTTTTGATATTAGAGCAAGCAGTTCTTTACAAAAAGTAGCAGAAAAATTAACCGAACTTCAGTCGGGTAAAGCTATTCAGTTATCCGGTGAATATCAGATTATAAGAGATAGGAATCTGTTCACGATACAAAAGCTTAAAAGTGAGCGAAAACCACCGGTCAAAATCAGTTCAGATGATCTCAAACAGATCAAAAAAGTTTATGGTTTACATTTGAAGGTTGATAAGTTCACTGATGAATTTACTTCTGAGACTCTTTCAATGGATCTGTCAAAAATTGCTTTTCCAATTACCATTCGCCAATGGGAAGAGGGGGATTTCATTCGACCACTTGGTATGGAAGGAACACAGCTGATATCCGATCATTTGACTAACCGAAAAATATCATCGGCCAGAAAATCTGAAGCTTTTGTCATAGAATCTTTTGATGGAAATATTTGTGCCGTTATATTCCCTCACCATACTTCGGACGATCAACTAGGGACTATATCAGAGCAGGTCCGCTGTTCTACTGAAACAGAAAAAGTACTAGTCATTCGCAATCAAACGTAATTCATGAATTTGTATACGCCCGAGAAAATTAATGTTCAGGGTGAGGAGTTCAGAGTCTACCTCACTCAGGAAGAAATTCAACAGAAGATTAAACACATAGGCGAAACTCTTAGTCGAAAATTTATGGACAAGAGGCCCATTTTTATTGGTGTTCTCAACGGGTCATATATTTTTCTTGCTGATTTGATGCGATTTGTAAGCATTCCCTGCGAAGTGGACTTTTTGAAATTAAGCAGCTATGGAGATGAGAAGGTCTCTTCCGGGCAAGTCCATGATTTAAAGCAGATTGATGCTGATATCAAAGACCGGCATGTTATTATTGTTGAAGATATTGTAGATACTGGTTTATCAATGAAATATTTGGTTGATAAATTGAAGCAGCATGAGCCGGCCTCCCTGACTGTTGTAACGCTTTTGCATAAAGCAGAAGCCACTAAACATGAAGTTCAGATAGACTATGCTGCATTTAAAATTCCCAATCTTTTTGTTTTAGGATACGGCCTCGATTTTGCGCAAGAAGGAAGGAATCTGGGACAAATCTATATTCAAATCAAAAAGGATGAGGATTAATTTCAATTTATTTGTAATCGAGGTTGCAAAGGGCTTTGAAAGCTTCATATATTTATTGCTCTCAACAAGTTGACAAACAATTCGAACACGGAGAGATGGCTGAGTGGTCGAAAGCGCTCCCCTGCTAAGGGAGTAAACCCCGAAAGGGGTTTCGAGGGTTCGAATCCCTCTCTCTCCGCACTTTTAAGGATGCTATTCCCCGGAATGGCATCCTATTTTTTATTCCTATCAAGTTGGTGATTTCTTTTCTAATTTTAGATTTAATCAGTACGCACCCAACGCATATTACTCAGTGGAAGACGTGAAATATGGTATTTTAAATGGATGAAGAAATGCGAGCAACATGGCAGGATGTGCGGACACGAATGCTCAATTTAAAAGGAAGTTTAAATTGATGGGTTCTCAATCTTCGGATAGATAAATACTAAAACTACGGTAGACTTTATGAAATCCTCACGCCGAAGAGTACTGGAAAAAAGAAGAGAGAAAAATCAAAAGCTGCATAAAATTTCAGAGTACTGTGAGCAGCATGTAATTCCGTGGCTGGATATTTATGGAGAGCTTAAAAGAAACAAGGCAAGTTTTAAACTGGAGTACTTGGCTTCCTCACTTGATGAACCGTTAGAACTTTTAGAAGAAACTCTGATATCATTGCTGAATGATGAAGAAGCTGATCTTATTTCAGGACTGATTTCAACATCAGAACTGCCTGTACATCATAACATGGAGAAATACTTTCCATCACGCCAGCAGTTGCGTTATGTGCCCGGAAACACCTCGGTTTCTTTTGGTTCAGATACAATAAAAATGATACAAAATGCTGTAACAGAACTTCAGATTTCAATGGAAGAGGTCTGTTTTGTGTGTTATCCGATATATACTCCGGTGATCTCTATAAGTGTAGGGGAATTAGTAGAACAGTGCAGTCTATTATTCGAACTTCAGGAGAGTATAGCAATTCTTTCTAAAGATTATACCTGGATTATTTTCAAAAGTCTGGAAGACGAATGGATTTGGATACGACGGAATTCAATGAAATGAACATTTAGAATTCACTGATCAATCAAGGGTAAAACATTTTATTCGTATTGGGCGAAATCCTTCTTTTAAAATGATGAATAAGGAGTCGACGAGAGATCTGTATAGGTTACTTTGCCAAAGTAATAGTGAATGTGGTTCCCTTGTTTACTTCACTTTCCACCTGGATATCCCCCCCATTGCCCGAATATGGTTGTAGACCAGATACAGCCCGATACCCTCACTGTCTTTATTTTTATGAAAGGTTTGGTTGAAGCCAAAAATCTTGTCTTTTACACTATCCATTTCAAATCCAATCCCGTTATCTGAGAAGATGATTTGCCTGTATTCATCTTCCTTTTTTGTCTGGATCAAGATATGAGGGGATGTATCAGGTTTGGCGTACTTTATGGAATTTGTTATCAGGTTCAGAAAAATGCTTTCTAAATATGAACGATTGTATTGAATAGTACCAAACGCTTTCAGTTGGGTCTCAATGTTAGTTTCAGTGTCATTTATAAGTGACTGAATCGATTGTGTAACAGTTGATAAGCAATCTGAAATATCAATTTCTTCAACATCACCGCTAGTATTTTCAGAAAATTTGATGGTATCAATCTGTTTATCTAACATAACTCGCATCTTTTCGGCACTTGTTTTAAGCAATCCGAAAAGTTCAAGGACATCTTCATCTACTACCTGAGAAACATCTAAAATACTCAGGATGCTGATCAAATTACCCAAAGGAGAACGAAGATCGTGAGAGGTTGAATAGGTGAGTTGTTTTAAATCGCTATTTGATTTGGTTAGCTTTGTCAGCTGTAAATTTCGATCCTCAGCTAGAATCTTGCCATGGGTAATATTCTTTCACGGGGATCGATGTCCAAGAGAGCCAAACTGTTTCTCCGTTTTTAGTTACATACCTATTTTCAAAATTCAAGAGGGGAGTACCATTTCGAATTCTTCCACGATAACTTGACGTAATTTCCCGGTCCTCCGGATGAATAAAATCATTGATGGGCTTATTAAGCAGTTCATATTTTGAATAACCCAATAACTTAATTAGTGAAGGATTTACTTTCTTAAAGTACCCATCAAAACCTGCAATACAGAGAAGGTCGGCAGAAATCTCAAAAAATAGCTCCAGATTGTAATTTTGATCTGTT
Organism: Rhodohalobacter sp.; assembly: GCF_041686455.1. Taxonomy (NCBI): domain Bacteria; kingdom Pseudomonadati; phylum Balneolota; class Balneolia; order Balneolales; family Balneolaceae; genus Rhodohalobacter; species Rhodohalobacter sp. The sequence goes on along the minus strand of NZ_JAWLDW010000039.1, from coordinate 825 downwards.
TGCTTAGAACTGGCTTGCATAGATGATAATAAATTCGAATTTCGAAAACTGAAAACTTGAGATCAAATAGTTACGCAATATAAACCATTAAAATGGAATGGCTATTCAAATTTATTATCCCATTAGGGTAACAACCAACCTCCTCGCACCACCCCGATTCCTATGTTCACAAAGATAAATACCCTGCCATGTTCCCAGGTTGAACTTTCCATTTGTTACAGGTACGTATACTGAACTTCCCAGCAGTGAGCTCTTGATGTGAGACGTCATGTCATCCGGCCCTTCTAGTGTGTGTTCAAACAGTGAGGTATCTTCAGGTACCATTCTGTTGAAGTGCGACTCAAAATCTCGTCGGACCGAAGGATCTGCATTCTCATTGATCGTTAAGCCGGCGCTGGTGTGTTGGATAAAGATATGTACAATTCCGGCTTTTATGTTTCGTAGCTCAGGTATTTTCTCTAAAATCTCATCTGTTATAAGATGAAAGCCACGTGGTTTGGATGAAAGAGTAATGGATTTCTGAATAGTTTTCATGATTTAACCAAATATTCCTTTTATGGTTCCACCGTCATGACTAATGGTTTGTCCGGTTACATAACCGCTGTGAGGCGACAATAGCCATGCGGCAAGGGACGCAAACTCCTCCGCTTTACCCATGCGTTTTACAGGAATATTTTCAACCATCTCATTTTTAGCTTTGTCGTAAGATATTCCTTTCAGACTGCTGTTATTTTTGATGACTCTTTCGATGGCGGGCGTTTCGTGCGAGCCGGGAGCCAAGACGTTCACAGTCACTCCTTTATCGGCAATTTCAAGCGCCAAAGA
>NZ_JAWLDW010000003.1:0-69815 GCF_041686455.1 Rhodohalobacter sp. | reverse complement strand
GAGCACTTCAATTTGATCCAGACGAATATTTACTTCGATTGGACTTCGTCGCTCATAACTTTTGTGGTAAACGGCATTTGCCAATACCTCTTCAATGGCAGCATACGGATAGTTATAGAATCGGTTGGCTTCCGCTTGTCCTGTAACTTTTCTAACCTCTTCGTGGATCACATTGGTTTGGATATAATCAAGTGCATTCCGGAGTTGCTTGTGAATCGGGCCTTTAAAAATCTTCTCAGAAAAACTATCACCGACCTCATCCCGATAGATCACTACATCTATCTGAGTGCTTGGGAAAAACTCCTCTGGCCTTTCATTAAAGAGAAGTAGGCCTGCATTTATTGGTTTTAATGTTTCATCCAGCTTTTTTATAATCTGCATCTGCTGACATAACTCTTCAAAAGGAATAGAGTCAGATTGTTCAAATAACGGACTCTGTACAGTTTGTAGAAACTCCTTGATTAATGCTAAACTTAAATCACGAAGAGTCGCACGATGATTGATACGGTCATCAAACGGAACCCTTGCAGCCAGTTCGTGAAGGATTTGCAGTTCATTAGGATTCGCGCGTACCGTAGAATTATACCGTCTCACCCAATGTGCGCGGCCGCTGTTTTTCTTTGAAAGGGAGACAGGCGCATCATATGGACGGTGATCTCCACCGGGGCAGTACAACACAAATATGTTCTTACCCTGAATTTCAGCTATATCCGAAACTCCAAAATAGGTCGGCTGAATAAGATTGCTCAACTCCACCAATCTCTTTTGGATGGCATCCAACTGGTTTTTCTGAAGACCGATCGGTGGTAATTGAGGAACTCCGTCTTTTTCCCCAATACCGATGACAATATACCCACCACCCAGATTGTTGATGTCATTCGCAAAGGCACACATGCTGTGGACCACATCCTCAGGATTCCATCCGGCTTTGTATTCTATTCGGCCGGTTTCTACTACTTCGCCTTTGATTAACTTTTCTATGTTAATGTGTAATGCCATGTAGTTTAGCTCTGAAATTTTACTGAAGTAATATTTTTGAACATTTCTCCATGCTCCGGATGGCACGTCATTACCAATACCTGATGTTCTTTGGCAAACTCTTCAATCGCTTTAGAGGCCAATTCTCTTCGATCCGGGTCCATATCCACCATGGGATCATCCAGTATGATGAAGCCGGACTGATCCTGAAGAAAATGTTCGGTTAGCGCAAACCGCCAGGCAAGAGCCACTATATCTTTAGTTCCGTGTGATAAAAGATTGTAAGTAAGCGGGCGGCCATCATCGGTTTTAAATGAAGAGGGCAAATCTCTATCCAATTCAATTGTTTCAAAACGATTGCCAACCATCTGTTGCAGCCAGCTAAGAAAACTCTTTTCAAGACCGCTGTACGTATTAGTATCCATTGATGCTAAAAGGCTTTTGGTTCGCTCCCGCACCCTGGCAAGGGTTTCACCCTCTTTACGGATGCGCTCAAATTCTGATTCGGCCTCTTCCTTCATTTTTTGAAGCTCTTCGGAAGAGGTGTCCGGCGCATCCTTTTCAAGATTTGCCTTCTCAATTTTTTTCTCGTTAATCTTTTGTTCTAAATCACGAATTTCCCGGTCCAAGGATTCTACCTTTTCGATAAATACATCGGCTGAATCAAATCCGGTGGGTAGTTCCGGCAACTTTTCAATCTCAGCCATTACATCTTTCATAAGCTTTGAAGTCTCCGCCAGCTCCATAATTACATCTTCAACCGACTCATAATCTTTCTGCCATTCAGCTATCTGATCTTGAGCAGCTTCGGCGTCTTTCTTCAGGCCTTCAAATGCAGTCCGGGCATTAACAAGATCATCGCTGATTTCACTCACAGACCTTACATGGTCCAGATCTCCAAGCTCTTTCAGTTCTGATTTTAGTGCTTCAGGATCTTCATCACCCAGTTCATTTTCATACAAACTTTCTGCCTTATTCATCTCCTGCTTTTTTTGACGGAAAAGTTCTGCCAGTGACTCAGCACTTTGAAGGGAATCGACCCCCAGCTTCTCAAACTGATTCTTCAACTCCTTCTCTTTTTCCGAAACGCTTTTAACAACTTCTTCCAGATCGCCTTCCCCCGAAAACACATCTATCTTTACCCCATCCATAGAAAGAGTAAATCCGCCAGAGGCTTTCTTCTCAATCGTTTTACCCTGCCTGGCCTCAATCTTTTCTTCCGGTTTCCCGACCTCAGTGAATCCAAAGTTCTGTTCTGACTCCGCCTCAATGCGGAGTGTTAACCGAGCTCCTTCAATCCGGTTCTTCAGATTACTGATTTCATTTTTCAGCTTTCGTAATTCCTGAACATCGGCCTGCTCAACTTTTTGAGCTTTTTCAACTTCTTCTTTCGTATTCTCAACTTTAGCAGAGAGCTCTTCAAGCTTTTTAATTTTTGCTGTGAGCAGTTCTACGCGCTGCTTACTTTGAGCCTTCTTTTGCTCTTCCTGAAGCTTTTCAATTTTATCCTGCTGCTCCTTCTTCTTTGGCTCCAGGTTTTTGATTCTATCTTCTAAAACCGGCCATTTTTGACTAATCTCAAGCAGTCTTTTTTTCTTCAGCTCCGCGTTCTCTAACTGCTGCTCTTTATCCTTTCTCTGGCTGATTCCCTTCTTCAGGGGCGCAAGTTTCTCAAACTCTTCTTTCTTATCTTTCTGACGGTTGATGAGCCCGGAAAGCTGCTCATTTAGCTGATCCAGCTCATTTTCGAAACGTTGGGCTTCCTCAAGATCCAGCCGTAACTGTTCTTTTTTGTAATACGCATCCAGAATTTTACCGGTGCCCACTTTGTAGGGATTGTTGATTCCACGGTTATTTTCGGGGTAATCCTGGTCGCGATCCCACCGCTTAAAGTAGTCTTCATATCTTGCATCCAGCAGCTCCCGAAAGCGATCGACCGATACCCCGCCGGTCTCCATTAAATTCTGCCGCAGAAGATCGCCGAGTTCTTTCCGAACTTTGTCCTCTTTCTCCATCTCACGGATCGTGTGATGCAGACCGGATTGATCGGCCAGCAGAATGGTTTTCATCGTAGCAGGGGAGACCGGCAGCAACTCCTCGATCTGCCTTTGAACCTCTTCTTCGTCCGTGATCTCAGTTCCGTCCGGCAGATGCAGGCTTGCACTTCCGTTCCGGGTTCCTTTCTTCCAGGTTTTGGTGATCCGGAGTTCTTTCCCATGTTTATCTTCAAGAACAAGCGTGATCCGAATGGTATCTCCTCCAGAAACTGGGAAAAACCGGCCTATCGTATCATCGACCTGTTTGGCCGTTAGAGAGGTAGTTGTCAGCAGCCCATTCAGTATGGCATGAAACACGGTGGACTTTCCCGCCTCGTTCGGGCCAAGCAGTACGTTCAATCCATTTTCAAATTGAAACTCTTTGTCACGGATACCGGCAAAGGGGTGCAGTTTAATCGATTTCAGTTTCATCCCTTCACCTCCCGAATTAGTTCGTAAGCCATCTGCAGTTCATCTTCATTTTCTTCCGGTATAGAGGAAAGCAGCTGCTCGGGAAAGGAGCCTTCGGTAAACTCTTTTCGGATCTGCTCTTCGGTCACTTTTCTCTTCAGGCCCGAATCATCCAGTTTCAGCTCCAGGACAACCTCCCGGATTTGATGGCGCTTCTCCAGCCATTTCTCATATAATTCTGGTTCCAACCGACCGGATACCGACAGTTTCACCACGCTCTTTTGGTACTCCTCTTTTTTAAACTCTTCCAGCAGCTTCTCAAGTTCACTTTGGCGGTTTAACGTCCGCTCTACTCGTAAAAAACGGTAGCTTCCGGTGCTCAAGATTTCGGTTTGAATAGATTTCTTTTCATCGATGGTGTGCAAAAACGCTCGCCCTTCATGACTGCAGTCAAATCCATCCGGTTCCGGTGTGCCCGGATTGAATACGATATCTCTTTTACCTGGCTTATCAGGAAACGTGATATGTGTATGACCTAATAACCAAATATTCACGCCTGACTCCTCAAGCTCACGTTTCGTCATAGGGAAATATCGCTGATCAAAATCCGGTGATTCTCCCTCAATACTTCCATGAGCTATCCCGATATGGATTTTACCGGAAACTTTTTCTACGTCTTTCACCCATCCAGTGGTGTTCTCAGCAGAGTGTTTGGCACGGCAGGGAGCCGGATATACAATAGCATTTAAATCATATTCACTCAAATCCACAGGCTCTTTTTCGTCCAGAACCAACACATGGTCACCCGCCTCTTTTTTGAATCGATCCCAAAGCGAACTGTCTGCCGTGATGTAGTCGTGATTGCCGGGAAGCACCAATACCACATTCCCCTCAAACCGGTTGATCGACTGTACCGCCCGCTGTATCTCGGAAACCTTCATACTTGTTTTATCAAACAGGTCTCCGGCTATGGCAAGAATCTCTGTATCCTTTTCATTTGCCATACCCACCAGCTTTTCGAGGGTTTCATAGCGGGCTTGTATTAGTGTTTCCTGGGCTTCGGGGTGGTTTTGGAAACGGAGACCGAAGTGGAGATCGGCGATGTGAAGTATCTTTAGCATTTCATTTTTCATTGATTAGATACAGACTCTTTTTTCATCATCATATTATAGTGGCTCTCGTGTTCCATTCTTATAAAGATATCCTTGAATACCTTTAAATACTTTTGGATGTCATCAGAGTCTACCGTAACGGCAAGATCATCATTAATAAAATGTGAACCATCATTGACCCAACCAAGTAATGATTTAAAAATGACCTTTTCTTCTCCCTCAAATTTTGAAATAGCATCTTCGTAATCGAGGCCACCTAAAATATTGAAATAGTATTCTAATATTCGTCGCATAGTATTAAATATTGTAGCTGTGTTTACTTTCTCAGGATCGTCAAGTTCTCTCCATAATAATTCATAAGTAGTTTTTATTGGATTTTCTTTGTGTTCTACAATCCTTGATTGATTTTTAAATTTTCGAACCAACCAATAGGCTTCTTCTTTCCATTTATTATCTCTATTTCCTCTGAATGTGACTTCTTTAAAGAAATATACGTTATGTGTTAAAACGAAGACCTGCTTAATACCATTCTTATTTTCTCGAGCATCATGGATAATAGATTTGATTAGATTACTTACAACAAATAAAATACTACTGTCCAAACTTGATATAGGGTCATCTATTATGACTATTCTATTTTTTGTTATGCGGGATTGATCCACACTTCCTTTAAGGAGATGATAGAAATAAAGGAAAGTAACAAATGTATATTCTCCTTCACTTAAAGTTTTTTCCACTTTACTTCCGTCATTTCTTACCAATTCATAAAAACCCTTCTCTTTAGCTTTCTTAAGTTCAAAATTCGTAAAACTAAAACTTTTAAGCGGAAACGGCCCCAAGGGAGATTGCCCCATTCTGAAAGCGCTTGAATGAAATAATGAAACAGGGAAAAACCTGAGGTGATAAAATGAAACGAAATCCACATTACAGTGTCAGAACTGCGTACACTTCTCAACTGAAACAATACCCGTGGATTCCTGCCGGTATTTCTGGCAGTGCCCCAAATGTGAAACTGTGACCAAACCGAAAAATGGTGACAGTTGTGTCTTTTGTTCTTATGGTGATACCGCTTGCCCGTCTAAGCAGTGAGGCAGATTATCTTTATTCCGGCTACCACTCAAATACCCCAAAATTATCCTCCTGCAGCATTTCGTTGATTTCATCCATGTTGAAAAATTCAGGGTCGTACTCTCCAATCCACTCTTTATACATTTCATGTTCCGGATGTGACGGATTTTTTATCGCTTTTTTGAACTCTTGAAATCCCCAAATGCCGCCTACATCTTCGGGAGGACAGTTTAAAGCCCCAGCTGTACAAACAGGCAATTTGCCATCGTAATCGTTCATCACCTTTTCAAGTGTAATAGTATGTTCCCATCCGTCGCCAAAGTCATACTCATATAAAATCTTATCGTTTTTGTTTTCCAAGAGTCTGTCGATGGTATAGCCGGTGTAGTCGATGCCTGCAGAATCCAGGAAATCATCATCCGCCGGCGGCTCCAGAAACACTCGTCCTTTTACAAACTGGTGTAGATGAGAGTTGGTCCAGCCCATGGTTGTTTGAATCACCTTATGGAGATCACTCAGAAGCATATCGGCGGGAATAATCAGTCTTCGCCAGATTTTCGGTTTTGAACCGGACAGTTCGAGCTTAATTTGATGTGCGGTTGTTGGCATGACAGGTGTCGTTTTAATTTAAATGATTTTTTCTTAGCTAAATGTACTTTATTCTTTTTTAAATCTCTGCTGATAAAATGAGTTCTGCTAAATTCACTTTTTGAGTTACCGGAAAATTTCTCCGTTCTTCTCCTGAAAATCTTTCCGCAGATAAAAATGAAAAGATGTTGTCATGTTTGCTTTACCTTCTGATGATATCTCTGTTTTACTGTAAAACTATTGGTTAACATTCTTAGGATTTCCTGTGCTATCGACAGTGAAATATAACCACAAAAAACCCATAATTCAGCTTATTTTGTGTTTAAAGACGCTTTTTTGTTGTGGCATGACATCCAATAAACTCCGGCCCGAGGTACAAGCTCCTGTATGGATAACATGCAGGAGCTTTTTTTTGTCTCAAATTTTTGCAATGCATTTCGAGCTGGAAGCTGGATCGGAGTGAAAGTATAGTATCAGTTCCAAATGAACGATACTAAAAGTCTTTAAATTAAATCAAGAGTACCGTAGAGCTGTCACGAGGGGGGCAAGCGTAATTGCCTTTCAAACTGCAACTGGGTTTGGATTTAACTGCTGATGCAAATCAACATAAATTGGTAATATAGGCTGATTAAATTCATCTTGGTTCGTGCGAACCTTCACGACGCAGAATCTAAACATCCTATGCTGAAAATATTCATCATCTTTTTTTAAACATCCTTCCCTGCAATCCACTCGATTGTATCATGAAATTACTTGTTCTAATTCTGTTTCTGATTCCCGCATTCATCATGACACAATGTGAAGATGACTGTTTTACTCTTGAAAACTGGGAAGAAGAGGATGTTGTGAACCTCATTTCCCTAACACCGCTGGATACCTCCTATGAAAAAGGCACCGTTTTGACACTGAATATTGAGCTGCCGTCAACCAATGACTTCTTTGCAGATTACATCAATAACAGAAGAACGCAAGTCAATCTGTTTGAAGAAACCAATGACAATTTTGCCCTGATTACCTTGGGAGAAGATGAACTGTTTGTAGACAATACCCTGACTTTCATTAAGGGAAACCAGGGTGAATTTTTGAGCACGTTTATTCTCCCCTATAACTCACGGTCAGGAATGTATGAACTGGAAGTCCAGATTACCCTCGACAGAACCGGAGCCTATTCTCATGAAAAATCCGGTCGGATATATCTCGGTCCACCGGACCCAGCTGAATGCAGTGCCTTTCTTCTTAGAGTGCAATTTGCGGATATCGACGGGCAATTTATTGAGTTTACTGTGACTGAATAATGACTTGATATATGGAAAAGCAGACTGTGCTTTCAGATATTGAGTAAATAAATTGACGAAGCAGGTTTAGTTAATAATTCCGGCTTGTTTAACCATAGTTCTTCACGACCTTCATAATCTCTTCAGGGTCGAATACAACAGCTTCATCTGCTGTTTGCTCTAAATGGGGAGGGGTTTCGAGATTTTTAAAGGAACGAATGAGAACTATAGGTATTTCCATATCCTGGGCTAGTTTGAGCTCTTTATTCACCCACTCTTTATTATCTTCATAAAGGTCGACAGGAAGCAGTACCACATCCGCATTAGCCATTTGATTTCTTACAGCGATGTTCAAACTTTCCACATCCTTTTCCTCAAGTTCGGAAGGGTCAAAATTTCCGTGATTTACATAGGCAAACTGTTTATCAAACTCACTGCCTCTGTCCAGCTGTTCCCGGAGTCTAAGTATGTGATCACTGTGTTTCCAGCCATGAGCAATAAAAATATCGCGTGTTTGAACGAAAGTAGACATAATCCCTGAATTTTATTTGGTTGAAATGGATGATTCAGTTGAATCATATAACAAAATAATATCTCCTATCATTTGAATTTAACCGGATGCGATTAGCGAAAGTATACCCAAAAAGATGGATTTTCTTTACATCTTACCTATTAATCTGTTGAACTTACAAGTGGTACAAATCGAACCGGATGCAGTTCACTTATCTCAAAACTACCATCTTCTTTTTTATGATATAGCTTTAGTCTTTGAAATCCACGTTCGCTATCCACAGGAATTACCAAACTGGCACCTGTATCCAATTGATCTTTCAGTGCATTAGGAACATCAGTGGTTGCTGCAGCTGCCATAATGCCATCATAGGGAGCGTGTTCGGGCCATCCATCGGTGCCATCGGCATGGCGGATACGAATGTTATCATAGCCAAGTTCATTAATGGTATCAGTAGCTTTTTGAGCAAGTGATTTTATCTTTTCTACAGAGTAGACCTTTTTTACAATTCTGCTTGCCACGGCCGCAGCATATCCCGATACCGTTCCGATATCGAGGATTATATCATCTTCTTTGGGTTGCAGCACCTGAATCATTAAAGCCACCATATAGGGCTGAGAGATTGTTTGTGAAGAACCAATAGGCAGCGAAGAGTCGTCGTATGCTCGATTAGCCAGACTCTTGCTCACAAATTTTTCACGCGGCACTTCACTCATTGCTTTTAGAACATTTTCATCGGTGATATCACGAGCTTTGAGTTGCCGTTTCACCATATTTTTGCGTTGCTCCTCGTAATTAATCATAATCTTTTGTCCACGAGAGTTTATTTATAAAATCGCTGAATGTTTATACCTAATAAACAATGCATAAGTCCCGAATCATTCAGTATGGGAATTGCCTGTTTTAAGATCATATTGAAGATTAAATCGAATGCAGATGGTTTACGATTACTTGGTGTAAATACGATATAAGAATACCCACAGAAGGTGAAAGGTGAACCTCCAAAAATTCAGATAATCAACAAACTAGCAATTCCAGCTAAACCGAAGTAAAGGAATTGCTTTTGTGATCAGTTAATAAAATCAAAAAAATACCCACACAGGTTTAAATGCGTGGGCATTGTAATAGATTGAATTATAACTTTAAAGTATCACTCCAAAGGAAGCAGTACGGTATCAATTACATGGATAATTCCATTTGAAGCAGAGTTATCGGCGGAGGTAATACTTGCTTCCTGGCCGGCGATATCGCTAATAGTGCCGCCGAATGCTACATTAAAACTAGCACCATCAAGCAGGGTATTAATTTTGCGGTCTTTTGCCCGCATGTTTTTTGGAACCACACTATTCGCTGCCCGTCGTCCTTCAGTTACGTGGTAAAGCAGTACATTTGCTACAGCACCTTCACCAAGAAGATCGTCGATTGCAGCGAAAGGGCCCTCACTTTCAACAACATCCGGATCAAGATCTGCGGACAGAGCATCCACAAGATTTAAAAAGGCTTGGTCAACCGGAGCAAATACAGTGTATTGGTCACCACCGGTAAACACTTCGGTCAATCCGGTATACTCCAAGGCTGCCAGTAAAAGCGTGAATTCAGCCTCATCAGCTGCAGCGGTTTCAACGACAATATCTGCAATGGTTTGATTGCCCGGAGAAGGGGCTCTCTTTTCGGCTTCGGATTCGAATTCTTCAATCGTCAGGTCAGCTTCAGAGCTGCTTACAATACTGTCACTGCAGGCTGAAAAAATCAACAGGTCTGCTAAATGAGTTAAAATGGTTATAGTGTATTTCATAATGTCGAATATTAATGATTAAGGGGGTTTGTCATTATGTTGTCATAAATTTTCATGATTGCATTAATTCGATAAATACATTTAATTTCGATTTCGTTATGACCACCAGTGTATTTTTAATTGAAATTATGATGAATTTATCCGGATGATTAAAAGCTCAGGAATAGGCGAATTCAACCGATCATTAAACAACATCAATCATGCTTGAAAAACTTAAAAAGTGGATTAAAACAGCCGGTTCTATTGAACCCTTTGACGCTTCCCGATTTAATGATCCGTTGGCTGAATTTATTGAGTGGACGCCACAGAAACGGGGAGGGAGTAATTTCCACACTCACAAGATGGTATCTGTGGATTTCAACCGTTTAGAGTTCCGGCCCACGCTTGGCGCAAAACTCTTTTCAGGAGTATTTATGGCTGCTGGCATTGGTTTCCCCATTCTTTTTTTAACAGCAGGTTCCGAGAGTCCGGAGATGCAATCCATTTGGGGAGTTCTGGGTATAATTCTATTCGGAGCTATATTTGTGGGGGCAGGAGGCTGGGTCTACTTCTCCATGGCAAAACCCAGAGTTTTTGATAAAAATGCGAATATGTACTGGAAAGGTCATAAAAAGCCGGACTACATCTACCGCCCCGAAGATGAAAAAAACGCTGCAATGTTTAGCAGTATCTACGCCATTCAGCTGATCCGGGAGTATGTAAAAAGCGATGATTCTTCCTACTACAGCTATGAGCTGAATCTGGTTCTTGAAGATGGCCGGCGTCTTAATGTGATCGATCACGGTAAAAAAAATGAAATTCTGGAGGATGCTCGTAAACTGGGTGATTTTCTGGATGTACCGGTTTGGGTAGGGTTTTGAATATGGAAAACTCTCAAAGACAAGTTCTGTAAAGATCCCCGCCAACAAATATTCACCAAGTACTCATATCTTTTGTGATGAAAATGCAAATGAGGGAATATTTAAAAACGGGATCAAAGTATCAGCAGATACGTTTTTAAAAAAAAAGAGAAAATACCCTCCGGCCTTGATTGGTGGAGGATTAACATGGTTTGCATCAAAGCGTGGGAGAAATCACAATATTGGCTCCCTCGGGAGCAATCGATGTTGTGTAACCGCGCGGGCAAACCAGGCCCGGAAGCGATCATAGCCGGGAGCTTTTGATTACTTTTGGCGGTCCAAAAGTAATAAGGAAAACATGTGAAAGTAGAAATTCATTAAACTATATTTAGTGATCTTAAGATTCTAAGGGGTATATCAGCCCTAACCTATCCTGAAAAAAAGGGAAGATACAGTTGGCTACTTCGTATCCCGAACCCACATTTAATCACTCCACTTTCCTGAAGAATACATCCCTCGTTCTACCGTTCGAGGCATTAAAACCGGTTATCTCACCCTCATCATTTCGAACAAACTCTACGGTTTGAATGGGCATTACAGAACCGAATTGATCCTTGTGGGTTGGGTCCAGTATCATCTCTTCCTCCAGCTGAAAGTGCTGCATCACGAGTTCATCATCTTTAAGTTCAATGGTATAGGTGGTTTCAATCTCATCGCTGTAGAACCGACCTGTATATTCTGACATTTCATCAGGGGCGAGTGTAAAGTCTATCTTTTTAGCAATATGATTGCCGTTTTGATGAAGTGTGAGGGAGTCTGCTGTTGCATCTTCATTAAGGTGAAAGGTCACAGAGGCGTTTACACCCATCAGGGAGAAGGTGGAATCGGATGTTGCAGTCAGATCTACTTCGGGCTGATTGGTAGCCTGGGTATAAATTCGATCCCCTTCACGATCAAAAGTAAGGATAAAGCCCGGCATGATGCTCAACTCATATCGTCCGGCTAACAGATCAAAATTTTGGGGATCATACTCAAATTCGGTTTCATCATCCGAGGCAAGGGTCTCCTCCTGTTCAGAGTCTTCATCCCTTTCCATGTACTCTCCAAAAAAGAGATCGGCAATGCGGTTTGGGATAGCGCCATTAAAAGAGGCCAGGTTACTCTGTGTAACAATAGCCGCATCGATTTCCGGGAAAAGCATAAACATCGAACGGTGAGCCATATCTCCACCGCCATGATGAATCTGTTTTAGTCCTTTGTAGTCCTGAATAAATAGTCCGAGTCCGTAGCCTGTAGACTTGCCGTTATTGAGTTCATACGGAGTGGTCATCTTTTCAATCATTTCCGGAGATCCTACTTCAGGGTTGTTCATATTTTGAATCCACTTTGCAAAATCGTCAAGAGTTATATGAATACCACCCGCACCGGCCGCGCCACCAAGGTCTGTTACTTCTTCATAACCGTTATTGCCGTAGCTGTAACCTGTTGATCGATTCGTTACGATTTGATCCGATCGGGTTCGTACAACGGTATTGTGCATTCCCAGCGGATCAAAAAGATTATTTTTCATCCATTCATCGAAAGGAGTATCCGTAACCCGTTTTATCACTTCGGTCATCAGCGCATATCCGGTATTGTTGTAGTTGAACTCACTGCCGGGAATATTTTGCAGTTCCGGCTGACGCTGTACAATGTCGATGATTTTATCGATATCCAGATTCGAACTTATATTTCGGCCTGTCATGACCATTAGGTTAATAAACTCCCTGTATCCGCTTGTATGTGTAATTAAATTCCGAAGAGTAACGGTGTGTTCAAATTCAGGAAGTTCGGGGATATATTCCCGGACATCATCATCGAGGGAGAGTTTCCCTTCTTCCTGCAGCAGCAACAGACCGAGTGCAAGAAAATGCTTGGAAGTGGAGCCGATATTATGGAGCGTATTTTCGGTCATGGAAACATCATATGTGAGATTTGCCATTCCATAAGACTCCTGAAATATGACCTCCCCGTCTTTCATGACCAAAACGGCGGCACCGGGCACATCATCTCCGGTATATTCTACCATCATCTGATTTATCCTTGCCGCCGGTTCCGTGGCAATCGGTTCCACCACGTCAACCCTGATGGAGTACTCTCCTTCATCCTCTTTAAAGGGTTTTATCTCAATTCGGTAGGTTCCGGCGTTCTTCGTATTAAACTGAAATGAATCTCGACCCACTGCTGAAGCGTCAAATTCAGCGGCTTTTTCACCTGTGGGACTGTAAATTGTAACCACAGCATCAACACTCTCCTGAATGACGAAACCGTGTACAAATTGTTCTTCCTCGAGTTCAAGGGGGTATGTGTGAACTGAACCCGCAGACAGCGAATTTTCAATGGATTCCCCAACAGTTATAGGTTGTTCCGATTGAACTGAAGTTTGAGCAAAGCTTGTGGCAGCAACTAAAAGAAATGAAAAAGTGAAACAGAGAGAAGGTAATGTTTTCATGATTCCCCGATTATTTGATGTGTGGACTCTCAATTATTTAAACATATATACTGATAAATATGAATTGTTCAAATCCTTCGTAATTCTACGTAAATCAAATGTACGGAGTTTCACCCATGGTTAATCCGAAACGCATGTTACAACATCCTTGTTTTTACAAATGAATAGACGAAACCAATTAATTTAAATTGAAAATGAGTTATGAGTAAGAAAATGAAAGCTGCTTATTATGAAGAGTTTGGCGAATTAAATCAGATTAAAGTCGGAGAGTTGGATAAACCGGAACCGGGAGAGGGTGAGGTGCTTATTCGGATTCAATCGGCAGGAGTGAATCCTGTGGATGCTGCAGTGGCTCGCGGAATGTTGAAGGATGCCATACCCGCTGAGTTTCCCGTGATTCCCGGCTGGGATGTTGCCGGCGTGATTGAAGAGAGGGGACACTCCTCACGAAGATTTGCAAAAGGAGATAAGGTTTACGCCTATGCCCGGAGGCCTGTCATTCAACACGGAACGTTTGCAGAATACATCTCCATACCCGAAAGCTATGTAGCAAAGAGTCCGGAAAAACTGACTATGGAAGAGTCCGGAGGTGTTCCGCTAACCGGATTAACCGCCTACCAATCTCTGTTTGACGCTGGTAGATTGAAAGGAGGGGAGACCATTATGATACTCGGAGCCTCCGGAGGAGTCGGTTCTCTGGCCATTCAGCTAGCCAACTGGAAAGGAGCTACGGTTATTGGTGTTGCCGGATCTTCAAACCAGGATTACATGAAAGACCTTGGTGCCGATTACACCATTGACTACAGCAAGGGTGATGTCGGTGAAGCCGTTGATAAGATTGCTCCGGATGGAGTTGATATGATTTTTCACTGTTCCAGGGGAGACTCCTTGGCTCAGTCGCATGACAGACTCAAGGAGGGAGGCCGACTCATCTCCATCACCAATAGTGATCCGGAACGAAGAAATGATGTACAATTTCAATATGTGTTTGTGGAACCGAACGCCGTTCAGCTCGCTCATTTAAGTGAACTGGCTGACAGTGGAACGCTGAAGGTACCCGTCTCCAAAACATTTAAACTGGATGATGCTCAACAGGCTCTTCAGGAGATCGAATCACTGCATACCAGGGGTAAAACAGTGATTACACCTTAAAATGACATAGGTTCGATGAAATGTTTTGAATAAAAAATTAAACAGTAGAATTTATTGCCACGGAATCACGGAATACTAGGTACACCTCTGTGATTCCGTGGTTTTTATTTGACAGACTCCCCAAAGGCGAACTATTTCTTTTTAACGTTAATCCTGATTCTAAAATGTCTTAAAAAATAATTCAAAAATATTTTGTAAGGAATTGATCTTTCTTGTGTCATACAGTCAGATAGGTTGAAACCAATCGAATTGACGTGATGATTATCAAGACAGAGGCTTTTGAGAGGGAGTTTGAGCGGTTCCTTTCAGAAGTTAGTCCTATAAAAAAGGGAGCGGCCAAGGGGATAGTCGCTCCTTTTTTTGTTTTATCTATTATTCTATATCATTCTCTTTTCGGATTCTCCAACGAAACGTCTCGCATCTCTGCGGGAAAAATCCTCCATGATTAAGACATCTTCAATTTCGGCCTCTTCAAACATCTCTTCTCCATCATTATTGGTAATAACCAACCGGCCATTTTCGTAATCGATCTCTTCGATTTCATCAAGGGGAATGGTAATGGCACGATCCAGCAGTGTTTGAACCCCGCTGCTTATTGCAGACCGTAAAACATCTCCAAAGTGGCCAGAATCATCCGATTCATTTTTTCCGCGAATATCATCGGCAATCTTTTCTAAATATTCGTCTGTAAACTGAAGATAGATGGCACTGTTTGTAAGCAGAAGGGTAACACTCTTCTCTTGTGTGGTAATGTGGTACTCTGCATCGTTTTTTGGATACCGTGGCACAATTTCAGCTTCTGTTTGATTTGAAGAAATAAATGTACCGTTCTCTTGTGCTGCGGTCTGCAGTGGAAAAGAGATAAATAAGAGTATGACGGCTAACGCAGACAGTAAATATCTTTGAATCGGATGTATCATAAACGTTTGATTTAATGACCGGTTAATCCTCTCTACGATTTTGAAAAGATTCGGTTTCACCGATTGTAATGATCAATAAAAAAACCGGCACTGTGATGAACACAATGCCGGTTTGATAATCATTTAAAATGAGAAAGATTGTTTAAGAAGCAGATCCCAGATCACGAATAATTCGAGCCAGTTCCATAACCTTATCACTGTTGGATGATGAGGCTGCACTGTTAGACACGGAAGTCGCAACTTCATTCAGAAGTCGAGATTTTCCGGAATCGTTACTGTTTTCAGCCTCATTCAGGCCGTTTCGAATCATCTGAATAGTACGCATATTCAACTCACGATTTCTTTCAAGCTGATCAGTATAAGCCCGCGCCAAAGCATAGGTTGTTGGCCACTCGTATTTGGGCTGTCCCTGAGCATTTTTGTATTCAAGTACAACGGTATTGGCTGCATCAATCTCGTTCTGAGTCAGAAATTCACTTGGCGTCAATTCAAATATATCGAGGCCTCGGGCAATTTCTGAATTTACAAGATAGCCATTGTACCAATAAATAGACCAGCTGCCCCCGGTTTCCACTCGCTCGGGGTTAATTGGACCACGATCATGGAATGCGATCTCAACAGGGTTTTTGGGATCAGTGAAATCGAATAGATTAATTCCCCCTTGGTACCAGGACTGAACCATAATATCGCGATCCGGAATAGGAATCATTGACCCGTTGTGGGCTACACAGTTTTCTGCTGATGTTTGTGGAGCCGGCATTTTGAAGTAGCTCTGAAATTCCATAGTTCCATCATCATCGATGGAGTAGATTGCATTTGCTCCCCACTCGTATGGATCAGTTTCTCTACATTTTGGCTGTGTACCGCCACCCCATTCGTCAGTAAAAAGAACGGTAGTTCCGTCATTGTTAAACGTAGCTGAGTGCCAGTAAGAGAAGTTTGAGTCAGCAACTGCATCAATTCGTGTTGGGTTCACGGGATCTGTAATATCCAGTAACAGTCCGTAACCTTCACAAGCACCGCCTGCGAGTCCTACTTCTGGGTAGAGAGTGATATCGTGACATTGGTTCGGCCCAACGTCTTCTCCGCGGCCTCTTGCTGCCAATCGTTCTTCCATAAACTGAGTATAATATGTATCCAGATTTTCACGAAGTGTGGTGCTGTCAGCTTGTGAAGGTTCCCCTTCACCGCCTCGTTCTTCAACAATCTGTTCAAGGAAAACTTCTACAAGTCGGTTATTTACCACACGCGGTGAACCATCATAGTTTGCTACGAACCGCCCTTCTTCACGTGCTCTTTCAATTGCAGCGAGCTCTTCCGGTGCAGGACCGTGAGTTGGAGGAGCTGTCAGGCCTTCAAAAATACGGGGAGAGTTTGCAATCGCCGCCTCTTCAGGATTAGCCAGGGGAACTTTGATCACTTCAATACGGAACAGTGCACTTTCAGGATCTTCATCCGGGAAAGCACTTGAACAACCCGGTAATTCCTCTTCCGGACGTACAGGCGCAGAACCTGAGATGTACACGAAGATGTTCTCATCGTCATTAGGATCTTTCAGCACTGAGTGGGTATGTGAACCACGGCAAGTCTGTACATTGGAAATATACTCTGGATTTTCTATATCACTGATATCAAAAATTCGAATTCCGCGAAGCCTTTCTGAACTAACAGTTTCTCTGACGCCATCGGTACCACAGTCTAATCGACCGCCTAGTCCTTCACCTGAAACAAAAAGCAGGTTTTCGTAAATAGAAACGTCACTTTGAGAAGCGGGGCATAAGAAATCAACCACAACTTCCGGATTTTCAGGGTTGGTCATATCCCATACAATGAAACCGTTATAATTCCCCTGGATGATATAGTTATCTTTAAAGGCTAAATCTGTTGCCCAGGATCCCAGAAAATCTTCTGGCGGGGGTGTAGCAGAAAGCAGGTTTAAATTCCAGATGGCTTCTTCGTAATCAAAAAGGCCATCGTCGAGGCCAACACGCGGATCAGGATCCGGTTGTTCTATTTCGGTTATTGGAGACAGGGTAGGCTGAACATTTTGTTCAGGCATGTCGGAGGATGCACAGCTATACACAGCCAATAAAGAGGCAAATGCAAGTACCATCCCGGGTAGTAATCGTTTCATACTTGAAGGATTGTTTGTTTGGGTTTTTAAGAGATCGATTTGGAAAATAGAGAGCAGCTAACCTATTCCTGACCTACAGCATAATAGTTTTTTAGCACAATGAAGAGCTTAACAGGGGGCAGTAGCGTTTAGTCGATATTTTCCAGCATTAATTTCATTCTTTCAATTTCTGTAACCTGCTCAGCATTGATACCTGAGGCAAGTTCAAAAGACGCCGTATCGGAAGCTGCACCGTCTGCGGCAAAAAGTTCTTCAACCATAATAACGGCGCCATTGTGGTGTTCAATCATATAGGTTAGAAAAAGGCGATCAAATTCTTTACCACGGGCTGCCGCAAGATTTTCAAGCTGTTGCTGAGTAAGCATACCCGGCATACCACTGTGATCGTGCATCATGTCTGACCCGTGCTCCATATTGTGTTCCATATCATGATTCATTTCCGAATCCATATCGTGGTCGCCGTGCTCGCTATGATCGCCCTCCGATTCGGGCTGTTCCATTTCAATTGTCATGTTGATACCATCGATATGAACAATGGGGACCGATTGTCCTCTGTCGCGCAGCCATCGCTGCATGAAGGCAATTTCATCAGACTGGGCATTGATGATGCGGCTTGCAAGTACTTGTACTGATCGGCTGGCTCCATTCTCCGGTGCCAGTCGAGACATAATCAGAGCCTGTGAGTGGTGGCCGATCATACCGACCATAAAGTCTATATCAGCCTGGTTAAAATTCATTCGGGACTGCTCAATACGGTCCCAATAAATTTCTTCCATTTCTGCGTGGTTTTGTCTCTGTGTTTCTATAGCCTGGCCCTGAGAAGTCTGCTGCTGTGTGGCCGGTTCGGAGGCTTGCTGTGTCGTTGAACATCCAACAAATAGGAAAAAGAGTATTGCTGCTATACTAAAAAAGGGAATAAAAAATCGGTTCGAAATCATTACTAACATGCACTCAGTTCAGATAAAATTCAATGATTCTGAACGTTACATCATATTTTTAAGTAATCAAAAACGAATTGAAGTGAAAAAGTGTAAAAAATTACCAGTTATACGAATATTGTTCATTCACAACCATGTTTATAAAACAGAGTTGTGAATGAACGGAGAATCAATAATCAGCCGAACCGGTACAGAAATTAATTCTCCTCATCTTCTTCGTTATTTTTGCCCATCAGGGATAAAACTTCTTCACCGGAAACTTCTTCTTTTTCGATGAGAAGATCCGCCAGTTTGTCAAATGCTTCCCTGTTCTCTTTCAGGATATCAATAGCTCTGTCATAGGCTTCCCGAGATATAGCCTGAACTTCCTGATCAATTTCCCTGGCGGTTGAATCGCTGTAACTTTTTTGACGGGTCATATCCCGGCCTAGGAATACATCCTCTTCCTCGCTGCCAAATGCTAGATGACCAAATTTTTCACTCATTCCCCACTCTACAACCATTTTGCGGGAGAGTTTAGCTACGCGCATCAGGTCGTTCTGAGCACCACTTGTGGCAGTGTTAAAAATAAGCTGTTCGGCTGCCCGGCCTCCCATAATCACGGCCATTCTGTCCAGCAGGTATTCTTTGTTGTAGAGATACTTTTCTTTATCGGGCAGTTGCATGGTTATACCCATCGCTTTGCCTCTTGGGATAACAGACACTTTATGTAGAGGGTCACTATTGGGCAGCGCTGCGGCTACAATCGCATGGCCTGCTTCGTGGTATGCCAGAATTTTTTTCTCTTCATCATCTATTTGCATCCCTTCTCTCTCAAGTCCCATCATAATTTTATCACGCGCATTCTCAATGTCTTCCATGATGATTTTTTTGCGCTTATTTCTTCCGGCGTAAAGTGAAGCTTCATTGAGCAGATTTTCCAAATCGGCACCGCTAAAGCCCGGCGTACTGCTGGCAATTTTCTTAAGATCAACACTCTCATCAATGGATTTATTTCGGGCATGAATTTTCAGAATCTCATACCTTGAATTCTGAGATGGGAGGTCAACACTGATCTGCCGATCGAATCGACCCGGTCGCAAAAGAGCTTTATCCAGAATGTCAGGTCTGTTCGTAGCAGCCATCACAATTACATTTTCACTCGGTTCAAAACCGTCCAACTCTGCCAGAAGCTGATTTAGTGTCTGTTCTCTTTCGTCATGTCCACCACCCAGACCGGCGCCTCTTTTTCGTCCTATGGAGTCGATCTCATCAATGAAGATAATAGCCGGAGATTTCTCCTTTGCCTCCTTAAACATTTCGCGTACTCGTTTGGCGCCCACACCTACAAACATTTCCATAAAATCGGATCCCGTGATGGTGTAAAATGGAACATTTGCTTCGCCGGCAACTGCTCTGGCCAGAAGTGTTTTACCTGTACCCGGAGGCCCCATCAAAAGAACACCTTTGGGTAATTTTGCACCAATTTCTTCGAACCGGCTTGGATCTTTCAGAAACTCGATAATTTCGCGAAGTTCGGTTTTGGCTCCATCCATTCCGGCAATGTCATCGAATGTGGTTTTGTCCTTACCGGGTTCCTGAAGCTTCGCCTGGCTTTTGCCGATGTTAAACATTCCTCGTCCTTGCATTTGCATTCTGCGGTAGAAGATATATCCGAAAATGAGCAGAAAGAAGAGAGGCATGGAGAAAATCATGAAGTACCACCAGAAGCCATCCGATTCAGACTCTGCTGAGATTACTACATCCTTATCCTCGAGCATGTCGGTTAACCGGTCGTCTCCAAAAGAGGGAATCACCGTGATAAAATTTTTATAGTTTGTAGTATCAGTATCGGTAATTTGAAGTTGCTGCTCGGTACGGAAGGTTCCGTCAATACGATCTCCCTGGATGTGGACACGTTCTACATTATCGTTTCTAAGCTGCTCTTTAAACGTACTGTATTCAATTTCGGGCTGCGTGCCGAAAAATGCATTGCCGTCTGTAAGTATCCAGTAACCGAGTACAACAAATACGATGAGGTAGAACCAGTAGATAAAACCGGTTGGACGCTGAGCCTTATTGGGCCCTTTTTTGGGGTTTTCGTCCGAATTTTTATTTGATGGGTTAGATTTATTTTTCAAATCTGTGAATTTCTTTTTGGTTGAATGACAAATAGAGTGGTTTCTGTAAGCTACTATAACTTAGATAAAATAGGTTTTTATAAATTCGTTCGCGAATAGAATGATCTTAATAGCTGATTCGATGAACTCGATGAATAAACTATGGAGCTGGGCTGTTAAAATCGATCAACAATGTCGTCTACAATAGATCGATTCCTTACTGCACTGACAATGGATGCTCCCAGAATCAAAATATGGATGACAGGCGTAAGCCAGCTAAAACTGATTCCAAAATAGCCCATGCCTAATCCAAACATGTAGTTAAGCACAAAAGAGATCAGATAATAGAATATATAAAGGACGCCAAACGTGGTAAAAAATATCATAATCCTGTCCCCATATTTCCCGGTATGCTTTTCCCGGATTTCCTGTTGACGGATCTTCTGTTCTCCGGTTTTAAGCTCACGTTTTAATCTGTTTAGCTCTTCTCTCTTTTTAAGCTCAAGACGTCGCTTTTTTGCTAATTTTAATCGCTCTTTTTCATCCATTTATCAGTACATATTTTGAAGGTCATCTCTGCAATGATGAAAAACTACAAAAACATGAGGTCATAATAATTTTAGGTTAGCTAAAATTTGAAATAGACGAAAAGCCTGCCATGGTTTTTGCTGTCTTTATCAATGCGATGATATTTCTGTTTGATATGTTTTTGATCCAGAAACTTTAGCACCCTTTTCTTTAATTGTCCCGATCCTTTTCCGGGTATGATTTCTACAGTTTTAATTTTCTTTTGGATGGCTTCATCTATGATATTTTCCAGTTCCCTGTCAATTTGATCCCCTTTGTTATAAATGTCGTGCAGGTCGAGTTTCAATTTTGCCATAAAGCCGGATTAAATGAGTATTTATTTATGAAACATATTCCGAAGTTCTGAAATTCACAAAAATCACGTTATTTTAACAACAAATCTCATTAGAATGAGATGAAAGTTAATTCAAACAGCAGCAATATTATGGATCTGCATATCACAGGTAAAGTCATCAAGATATTAGAAGAAAAATCGGGTAAGGGAAAGAACGGACCCTGGAGGAAACGCGATTTTATTCTCGAAACGGAGGGAGATTATCCGCGCAAAATCTGCATCACGCAGTGGGGAGATCAAATTGATAAAAACTCTGTAACGAAGGATGAGACTGTAACGGCATTCATAGATATTCAAAGCAGAGAATACAAGGAGAATTGGTATACCGATGTAAAAGCCTGGAAGATCGAGAAAGGCGCTCCAGCAAAAGGAGAAGGAGCATCAGACGAAGTAGTGATAGATTTTGGAACCGACAGTGATGATGAAAGAGCCCCCTTTTAGAGAATAATTATCCGCATTTTCTAATTTATCACTACTCTGTTTGAGCCTGTTAAATTTTTCGTTGTTGCGCAAATAATAGCGTATTTTATTTGTGATAAAATTATCTACAAGTCGAGGGTAACCATTGCAAAAGATTTCTAAAAAAGGATTAGTATCAGCTTTATCCATTACACTTGGGCTGTTATTGATCTTCTACTTTGGGTGGAGGTCTGATCAGAATCAAATCAAGGATGCGAGAACACAAACTGTAGAATCAACAGCAAGTCTACTCTCAGAACTTATTGAAGAAACGGTTAATGAGAATCTTCTGCTGCTTGCCAATCATAAATCAAGAGTGGAGTTTACGAATGGTCAGTATTTCGAAAACTTTGAGTTCGAAACAAACCTTCTTTTAAATGTGAAACCGGCATTTACCTTTTTTGAATGGATTGATCAGGATGGAGTAATCCAATTGATTGAACCCTACGAAGGGAATCGGGAAGCGGTAGGTCTCAACATCCTCGAACTTGATTACCGTCGCGATGACTGGATGGAGATGAAAAAGGATTCATCCATTAATATGACTCCCTGGAGCGATCTGGTTCAAAGCGGAAGTGCCTTTTTGATTGATGCCCCTATCTACTACAATAATGAATTTAAAGGGTCTTTAACGGTGGGAATGGATTTTACCGATGATTTTGATGATATCATGGCTGGACGAGACATGTTCAGTGTAGAAATCCGTGATGAAAACGACCGGGTATTCTATGAATATTCGAAGAATAGCTCGCCGGGAGATGAGCAATTCAAGAGTACTCAAAAATTAAATTTCATTAGCGGATCATCGAATAAATGGTCGCTTACACTAAGTTTGGATGAGGATTATTTTTCTTCCGGTATTCTGTCTTCAGGGCAGATCAGTCTGTTTTTCCGAATGCTGATCGCACTGCTGTTTGGTAGCGCGATCTACTTTATGATTGCGGCTTATCGGGCAAATAAGCAAAATATAGAATCTCTAAAAGAGAAGGAAGTGTTGATCTCAGAAATTCATCACCGGGTTAAAAACAACCTGGCGGTTATTTCCAGCCTGATTGATCTGCAAAGGCTTGAAACAAATGATGAGTATGTTATAGACATTTTACAGAAGACACAAAACCGAATTCACTCTATTGCAGGCGTACACGAACTTCTCTACAATTCTGATGACCTTTCAAGTATTCCATTTCGGCAATATTTAAGCAACTTGATTAACAGGCACCTGGACGTCTATGTGGAAGACAAAAAGAATATCGATGTAAAAATAGACAGTTCCGTTGAAACATTAAGTATTAATCAGGCGCTGCCGCTTGGAGTTTTATTTAGTGAATTGGTCACGAATTCTTTTAAACATGCATTTAAAGATAAAAACGAGGGAGAGATTCTTTTAAAAGTCAGATCTGATGAAGAGTATGTTCATGTCCAGTATTCTGATAACGGTCCGGGATTTAAAAAAGAAGACTTTGAAAAAGGTAAGGGACTCGGTATCACGATAATCAAAGCACTGATAGGTCAGTTACACGCTGACTATGAGCTTGCTTCAGAACATGGGTTTAATCTGAAATTCAGTTTCAAGCGAAATTCCTGATAATCTACGGTTAGAGGGAGTCTGGATCTGTATCTGAATTTCTGGCTCTGCTTCGAATTTGTTCACGAATTTCATCCGGACCAAGCTTGATTTCGTCTTTATGCCTTCGCTCTGCTGCCTGAATTGAATCGCGTTCTGTTTTGAGGCGATCCTGTATATCTTTCACTCTTTCCATCTGGGCATCTATATCGGACTCATAAATCTCATGTGATCTGCTGAACTTATCCTCCTCAACACCGTAACTCTGAAAGATTTCTTGCCGCAGTTCATCTTTATCCCGCTCCCCCAAAACTTCCTGATCCATTTGGTTGAGAATTGCGAGCTCTGTCATGATGGTTTTATACAACTCCTCTTCAACCAATTCCGGTTCCTTCTCACAGGCATAAAATGTGAGAGGAAATAGCAATATCAGAGCAAAAATTAAGTAATTCTTCACGCTTTTCGATCCGGTTTTTTAGGGTTTAACGGTCGCATGGTCACTTCATTAATAAGCAGATTGTCGGGTGTTTCAATCAGATGTATTAATGTATCTGCAACGTCACCGGGCTGCATCATATTTGAATGAGTTTCGCTGCCTACATTTTCAAAAAAGTCTGTGGCAATAGACCCCGGAAACATAGCTGAGACTTTGATCTTATCGTATCGAAGTTCCTTAAACAGAGCCTCGCTGAAGCCTCTTACACCGAATTTTGTTGCGTTGTAGCCGGAAATTTGTGGATTTCCCAGTAGTCCAGCAACAGATGCAATATTAAGGATATGGCAGTGCTCCGGATTATCTTTCATAAGCGGAACAATAAGACGGGTCAGATAGAAAATACCGCTTAAATTAGTATTGACCATGGTATCCCAATCTTCTACGGACAGATCGTCTACATTGCCAAACTTGGCAAGCCCGGCATTATTGACGAGTATATCGGGAAGATGGTTTTCTGAAAATTGATCTGTTACCCACTTCTCAAGGTCTTTATGTTTTGTTACATCCATTTGAACGGGTATAAAACGTTCACCTAGCTTAGACTGTATCTCTTTGAGTTTATTCAATCGGCGTGCAAGACCGTATACGGTAGCTCCTTTTTCAATCAATTTATGAGCAAATGCGGTGCCAATTCCGCTGCTGGCGCCTGTAACGATGGCAACTTTATTTTTTAATTCCATTAGATAGGATCAAATTTTCGTTAAATTAGTTGTTTGACAATATAAAACATGAAAAGCAGCAATCATTCCAAATTGATAAGAAAAAATGTCAATTTTATATCTCGATATCGGTAACTCCCACATAAAATTAGCCCAAAAAAAGGGAATTGAGTGGGAGATCATCTACAAGGCGTCAAACGGATCTGCAGACAGCATCTCTGAGGTGATTAAAGAATATCCTGGTACAGAATTGATTGTAATAAGTTCTGTGCGTAAAGATGTTCTGAATAACTTACTACAGGCTCTTCATTTTGTGGATATAAATGTTCTGACCAACACACTTATCGATCGGGTCAATCTGGATTATAAATCTCCCGAAACGTTAGGTATGGACCGGTTTTTGACCTGTTATGGTGCATTATCAGCCACAGATAACGATGTAATTTGTATCGATGCGGGGACAGCCTGCACGGTTGACTGGATGACGAACGAAGGAGTTTACAGGGGAGGAGTGATCATGCCTGGTTTAAAGCTTTTCCATAAGGCAATTGATAATGAATTTCCGGAACTGCCTTCAGTAGAGTATCGCACACCCGGTAACTGGCCGGGGAAAACCACAAAAGAGAGTGTTCAATGGGGTACAGGAGGATCTTTTGTCTTGGCCATTGAAGGATTTATCCGAAAATACCTGGAGCACACGGATTCCGAAACCGATCTTTTCATAACCGGGGGAGATTCACTCTATCTAATGGAAAATTTAGAAACTTCTCTAAAAGTGCATCACAGGCCACACCTGATATTTGACGGGATGGAGATGTTTTTGAATGAATTGAAGCATAACGGTTAAGAAGAGAGTTTTCCTTCAATTAACGCGGTAACCATTTCCAATGCGACCAGATTTTCTCCACCTCTGGGTATGATAATATCCGCATATCGTTTACTTGGTTCAACGAATTCGAGATGCATGGGGCGTACATATTTTTCATACTGATTGAGAACGCCATTCAAGTCCCGGCCACGATCGTTGATATCCCTCTGCAGTCTTCTCAGTAGCCGGACATCACCATCGGTATCCACAAAAAGTTTGATGTCCATAAGTTTTCTGAGTTTTGGTTCACTGAAAATCAAAATACCGTCTACCAGAATTATGCGGTGAGGTAGAGCAGATATAGAATCATCCGATCGGGTGTGTTCTACAAAATCATAAACCGGAATATCTACCGGATAACCACTTCTTAGGGCGTCGAGATGGCGGATCATCAATTCTGTTTCGAGGGAGGAGGGATGATCAAAATTTTGCTTAGTTCTCTCTTCGAATGGTAAATGGCTTAAATCCCTGTAGTAGGAGTCGTGTTGTATAAGAAGAACTCTGTCGGGCCCAATAGAATCAATAATTTTACTTACAACGGTTGTTTTCCCCGAACCGCTGCCGCCGGCAACCCCAATAATTAATGGATTATCATTCGTTGCTTGCTTGCCGTTCTCCATTTGCTTTGATGCTTCTATCATATTCTAATTTAAAATCCCGTATTGCCCTGAAAATTGCAGAAGCCATAATGGTCTGGCCATAGTCACTATTTAAAAATCTTGCCTCAGAAGGATTAGATAGGAAACCAAGTTCAATTAGAACAGCCGGAGTGGAGGCGTGCCACAATGCTTCGAGACCTGCCTGTTTTACACCGCGAGACCTGCGCTGTGCACGATTTTTAAATTGATCTTCAACCATGGAGGCGATGCGTTCACTAATGGCTAAATTACCGGTATTGGTAAGCTCATAAACCAGCAGTTCCTCTTCACTGAGATCGAGTGAGCCGGGGCCATTTTCCAGATCAACCACACTGTTTTCTCGTTTCATAACTTCCAGTGCAGATTTGCTTCGCGCCAATCCAAGAAAAAACGTCTCTGTACCGTGAGCAGAAGGGGAGTTTACTACTGAATTCACGTGTATGGAAACAAAAAGGTCACCTTTATTTCTTGTTGCAGTCAATCCACGTTCACTCAGCGGCACAAATGTATCATCCGTTCTTGTGTAGACCACTTCCATTTCTGGTATGTGCTCTCTTATGTATTCGCCCACCTTTAAGGTCACAGCAAGAGCGATGTCTTTTTCATAGAGCCTCTTGGATCTGTTTTGAGTGCCCGGGTCGTGCCCTCCATGACCCGCATCCAGAATAATTACATTAAATTCCTGATTGTCTCTAATCCGAAGAAATGAGTTGTCTGCTTCTTCATCATCTTCAAATCCGTGAAGGTCTGCGATATAACTCGTAAAGTCGATTTCAGATGAATTAGCCGTAATTTCATCTATTTCAGATGAGGAAATAGTCTCCATTGCCAACAGCAAGTCATTGCCATTCTGATCGGGATAGGCTTTGGTTTTGAAATAACTTTCCGCACGTAGAGAAATTTCAACGCCCATTCCGTCATCAACCGGATAAAGATCAAAATGATTGAACGTATTGGTTTCCGGAGGATACTGAAAATTCAGGGTGTCGAGATCCTGGGCAAATAAAAGCATCTGAATTCTATCGGAAGATGGCTGTTCAACTTTCACGGAATCAACCATATCGGAGAGGTGATTGCGAACAACAAAACCTTTACCGTCACTTCGCTCAGAGATAGATATCCTGTTAAGCTCAGTCTGAGCAATAAGTGATTCGGCCGGTATGAGCAGCAAAATCGAACTACAAAGTAAGAGAAGGGCAAGAAATTTACTCTTCATTTGACTAAAACATTCATTATTCAGAGCAGCCTGTTTGATGATTTTTTAAATGTAAACAAATTTTTGTGTTAAGTATAATAAATGCAACTAATGAGTAGAGTTACATCCAATTATTTTTAAAAATTTGTCTATGTTACATCAAACGGGCTGTACAATCTTTCAGTATACTCAAAAATGAATAAAAACTATCCATCAGTAACAGATCATCTAGAAAAGCAGATTGATGAGAGTTTTGATAAGGCTTATTCCAACTTAAAATCAGATTTCAGAAACGAACTTTTAGGTTGGTTTCAGAAAACCTACAAAGAGATTTTAGGAATTAAGAAAGAGGATGATCTACGCAAAAAGCGTGTGATTGATACTTTGAACAAAAATATCTCTGATCTATGGCATGTTGTAGAGAGATATGATGAAAATCTGTGGTCCGAAAAATGGAAAGAACTAGTTGATGAAATAACAGCACCGCTGCCGGAAACAGTGGTAGAGTATCAGTCTGAAGAGCGTTTCATGGAACAGGAGGAAGACTCCTACAAACTGAAGCTTCAAAAAAAGATCAAGCGACTGGCCAGAACGGTCAGTATGACATTTAAGAATGATAAGAAAGGCTGGAAACAAGTAATTCAGCTTAAAAAAAGTACAAAACTTGAGCTTGCAGGTTTATCGGAATTACCGGAAGAGCTGATGGGTGAGGAGTTTGAACTCCTGAGCCGGGCCATTGGTAAGCTGTTAGAACAAGAACCGGTTAAAGAACAGCCTTCCGAGGCTGAGACAGATGAGAGTTCAGAGAATGGAGAAGGTGGTGAGTCGTCTGCTGATAAGCCGGAGCCGAAAAAGAATGAGTCTGAGAATATAGAAAAAAGCGCTAAAAACGGTTATAGGGTTCAGGTTATTGATGAAATTGAGTCTCATTTGCAGGACGCTATTCAAATTCTGAAAAATGTAGACACCGACTCTTTTGTCTCAGATAGAGTTTTTAATGAGTGTTATCAAGCGGCTGTGAGAAGCGGTACTGTAGAAGATGAAAGGAAATTACTGGAAGAAGATCAGTTAGATGGGAAGTTGTCTGCAAAAGAGCTTCTTCTGAA
This sequence comes from Rhodohalobacter sp., assembly GCF_041686455.1. Lineage (NCBI taxonomy): Bacteria > Pseudomonadati > Balneolota > Balneolia > Balneolales > Balneolaceae > Rhodohalobacter > Rhodohalobacter sp. The sequence goes on along the minus strand of NZ_JAWLDW010000003.1, from coordinate 41,562 downwards.
CAAAAGACAAAAAGAGTGGCAAACTTTTATAAAGTCTCAATATTCAGACTTTGCGATTCAGATCGAAATTGCAAGATTTTCCTTTCTTGCCGAAAGAGCACGGGAAGAGATCCTGGGATTTACCCATCGGTTTTTCAGGGATTATGGGTATTTGCCATTAGAGAATACCGTTACAAGGATTAAAGAGATATCGGAAGTATTAAAAAATCAAAAAGCTGATAAGCTTCCTGCTAAACTTGTGCAAGAGCTCAGAGCTGAGATTTCTGAAAAATTATCGTATGAACTTTTGGAAACGATAGGAAACCAAGAGAGCCAGCAGCATTTGATCAATCAGATTCAGAAAACAATTACAGATCTCCAGCTTGGGTTTTACAACTTTACTGAGACATTTACACTCGCAGAGAAAAGATCGATTGTCGAGGGTAGGCCTCAGGTAAAAACCGACAGTGTAAAATGGAAAAAACTTGCTACACGATATGTGCAGGAGAATGCGCTGCGGGAAATGGACCCCGAAAAATGGGAGTGGGTAACCTTTTTTAAGGAACTCTCATCTGAGGCAGAAGAGATTATGCAGGTAGTGGATGTAAACCTGCTATCCGCAAAAGAGTCTGAAAAGGAGAAAGATGAAGAAGAGTCTGTACTGGAAATTGCGATTTCCGGGACAGATCGGGCCGTGAGCCAACTTGAAGCGGCTATAAAGCGTGTACGTGAGCGTCAAAACTCATATGAGAAAATCGTTAAAGAAGAGTTTCCCAAGAGTATTGAATCTCTAGCCGAGAGTATGCTTTCAAGGTCATACGATGATCTGGAGATGCAGGATAAAGCGCTTCAGGTAAAAGCCAAAGCCTATAACTGGCGGGAAAGGTTCCTAAAGAACTACTACAAATCCCTGGAAAAATTTGAGCTGTTCAGGCGCTTTTTTGTGAAAAAGTTTAAGGAGCTTAAAAGTATATTAAGCCGGTTTCTGGGTTTTAAAGACGAGGGGTCAGTAAGCACAACTGAAAAACGTAATCTAGCGGAGTACCTGGCAAAGGTTAATGTTCATCATAAATTTCCATTCGTTTATAAGCGTATGTTTAGTTATGAATTTGAGATTGATGAACGCTTTTATATCCAGCCGCAGGGATTGTTTACGTATTTCGAGCAGTCCCTTGAGGATTGGAACCTAAATATCGATACCAACTTTTTAATTGTCGGAGAACGTGGCAGCGGAAAAACACTGGCTCTTAAATTTATCGGTCAGCGATTTATTGAGGATCAAAAAACTATCACTGTCAACTTTATGAACACAATTCATAGAGAGAAAGATCTTGTTGATACGATTTGTAAAGCATTTGGATATGAAGGTATTGAAACCCTTGATGAGCTCATTAAAAAGATTCAAAATAGAAGAACCCGAACTATTTTGATTGTGGAGAATATCCACAACATTTTTGTTCGAAATATACATGGCTTTGAGGCCATTGAGAGTTTTTGGGTGTTGATGGCCTCCACGAGAGATAAGTTGTTTTGGGTTGTAACCTGTTCAGCGTTTGCATGGAAGTTTTATGAGAAGATGTTCGGTGCAGATCAATATTTTTCCCATATCGTACGTACTGATAATCTGGACCGTGAGATGCTTGAAAAATCTATACTAACCCGTCATAAGGCCACAGGGTACGAATTAACCTTTGAGCCGGGCACAGCTACGCAAAAGAGCAGAGCATTTAAAAAAATCATGTCTGATGAATTAGAAAAGCAGGAGTATTTGCACGAGCAGTATTTTAATCGATTGAATCAAATAGCGGAAGGAAATTTATCTATTGCCATGAATTTCTGGCTGCAGTCGATTAAAGAGTTTGACGACAGATCGGTTAAACAGTTACCCACTGAAGTTGCTGATCTGGATAAACTTGAGGTACCGTCCCGGGATGTTCTTTTCACACTGGCTGCATTGGTTCTGCATGAAAATTTAACCGAAGCACAACTTTCCATGGCGCTTCATCAGGATGAAGCTGAGAGCCGGTTGATGCTGGCAAGGCTAAAGAGTAAGGGAATTGTACAGATCAGTGATGAGGGATATAAACTGAATCATCTTATTTACAGGCAGGTTGTGAGATTGCTCAAACGCAGAAATATTATTCATTGAGGGGGGATCAGGCCATGAAGTATAAATGCATATATCAACTCTTCAGAATTGGAATCAGTATAATCTTATTAATGATTTCAGCTGAGCTTTTTCACGCAGAAACGGTTCGTGCAAATAGTGCTGAACCCTTTTTAGCTGACGAATGGGTAATGGATGAAGTGGCTGACCAGCAGCAAAGTACAGCGGAAGAGGACAATCAGTCCGGTGAAGAAATAGCTAAAGAGAACAGTGAAATCGCTAAAATTCGTGAGTTAATTTCACTTAGCAAGGTTTTTTACATCATTGTTATACTTGTTCTTACCTATTTCATTAACAAGTATCTAACACTGATTCTGGACAACCTTTCTGAGAAGGCAACAAACTACAGACTATTTATTAAACGCCTTGCACCGATTAGCCGCATAGTGATCTGGTCTTTTGCGATCTATATTGTGATTGCAGGCGTGATCGCTCCTCCATTTGAGACGATAGTTGCCATTGGTGCATCGGTTGGTATTGCCGTAGGTTTTGCATCTCAGGATATTTTGAAGAATATTTTTGGAGGAATAATCATCATACTGGACCGACCGTTTCAGGTAGGAGATAAGATCGAAGTTGGTCAGCACTATGGAGAAGTATTAAATATTGGCCTTAGATCTTGCCGGATTGTTACACCCGATGACTCGGTTGTATCTATTCCGAATGCTGAACTGATGAATACTGCCGTTTCTAATTCAAACTCAAGTGCACTGGACTGTCAAGTGGTTGCGGAAATTTACCTACCGGCAGCGGTAGATATTCAAAAGGTAAAGCAGATTGCTTTCAAAGCTGTCTATGCTTCATCCTACACTTATTTAAATAAACCGGTGGCTGTAATTGTGCTTAACGAAATGGAGAATAGGCACTTTCTTTATAAGCTTAGAGTAAAAGCTTATGTGGTAGATATTCGGTTTGAATTTTTCTACAAAAGTGATCTCACAGAGATGATTGTGGACGAGTGCAATAAACTTGGAATGGTTCCGGCATCAACTGCAGATATAGCTGTAGCAAAAACAGAAGATTAAAGAAGCTACGTATTGTCCCGAACCTCGCCCGGATTCCACGCATAACGTCCTTCACCGATGCATTTTCCATCTTGAAGTTGCAGGGTAGGTTCTGTAGCAAAATCTGCGGTAGAGAATGTGTCTGTCTCTTCATTTCTTGCAGCATCCAGTTTATTGTAGTCACTTACTAAATCTTCCAGCTCTCCACGGTCAGTATCTTTTGATGAATAAACCAGGTATCCCCAGGGGCCGCCTGCGGGCTTTACGCCAATTGGCATAATAGCACACTGTTCGATGGAGTCAGCTTCAGCATTCCCGATGAGTTCATCAATTTCATCGGCAACTTGTTCGATTGTTTTATCCTGTTCTACTGCGGCACAGGAGAATAGAAATAAGGTTGTGCTGACCAAAATTAAAGTAAGTGTAGAAAAATCCATTTTACTAGTTGTTGAGATTATGTCGTTCAATTATATCACCGGCATTCCACGCATACCCTTCACCGTGGCAACTTCCATTTTCGAGTGTAAGAGTTGGTTCCGTGGCATAATCGCAAGTAGAACCGTAACCTTCTTCTTTCATTCTGATCTCATCCAGTTCATTATATCTTTCTACGAGTAATTTCAGTTTTTCAGGATCACTCTCCTCCTCCGAATAGACCAGATATCCCCAGGGACCGCCACAGGGTTTTGCACCGATTGCAACTACACTGCAGCTGCTAAGTGATTCCGCACGGGCATTTCCCACTTCCTGATCAATTAATTGTGCTACTTCATCAATAGACAGATCTTCAAAATTGTCCATAGATAACTCTTCACAGGATGTACTAAAGATAAAAAAGATCGTAAGAATAAAGTATATCGTAATGTTTGACAGTACTTTCATAGGCCGGAACTGATTAGGAGACTTCAATTTATCTACGTTGGCAGTTCGATAATATTATATCGAAAATGTTGCTTCTAAAACTGATTTATTCTCTCTCCTGAATTTTTCTGACTATAGCTGTCACCCATCTGCGTGGAAAATATTTTATAATGTTTGCCATAATTTTATTCACCACCCCATAAATGGCCACGCGTTTTCTATTCACCATAAGTGCATTGAATCCGTATTTTGCTACTTCTGCAGATGACGGCATAGAAAACCGGTCCATCAGTTTCGATTTCTCCATATTGGCGGTTTCCTGAAATTCAGACTGAGTAGGGCCTGGACAGAGAGCTGTAACCGTAATATCATGTTCTGCGACCTCATTAGCGAGTGCCTCACTAAAAGCAAGGACATAGTGTTTTGTTGCGTAATATACACTCATTAAAGGGCCGGGTTGAAAAGCAGCGGTAGAAGCAACATTCATGATTTTTCCACTTCCGTTTTCGATCATACCGGGCAGAAACAGATGAGTCAAGTGTGTGAGTGATTTGACATTCAGATCTATCATGGTTGCTGTTTTGGCCCAATCGGCTTCTGAAAAAAAGCCGTAGTCACCAATTCCGGCATTGTTAATCAAAACCTCAATCTGAAGATCTTGATTTTCACAAAATTTAAAGAGAGTATCCGGAGCATCAGCTTTTGATAGGTCGGCTGCAAATATGTGTACACTGACAGAATGGGCATTTTCTAACTCTCCTTTCAGAATCATCAAACGTTCTTCACGCCGAGCCACTAAGATCAGATTAAAGCCTTCGCCGGCAAAAATCTTTCCCATTTCAAAACCGATGCCGCTGGATGCTCCGGTGATTAATGCATATTTACTCATCTACTGTTATTCGCCTTTATATTTGTAGATCGTCCAAGCAGTGAGTCCCAGTAATACTGTAGCAGAACCCACTAAAAGTGCTAAATTTACATCTCTCTGAATACGTTCGGCACGATTAAGGTATTCGGAACCAATTCCTTTTTCAGCGATTAGTTTTTCCAACTCTTCCCTAGATAAATCCTTAAGCTTCATAATTAAACTCCTTTGATTTTTTATTTTAGAAAATTAAGTGATCTGTTTAGTCACTTAATACTATAACATACAGTAATTTGAGAGAGTTCAACTCTTTCATTTGAAATTCAGAATTTAAATGGATCAAAAATTATAATTGCTGAGAAAAATTTACAGTTCAATTCATTAAGACATTATGCCTATTTACAAAGCAGGGATACAATGGAAAAGAAATGGTGCCAGGTTTCTGGATCATAAATATCAGAGAACGCACACATGGACGTTTGATAATGGTCTCAGATTGAAAGCTGCCGCTTCACCACATATAGTCGGGGGTGCTTTTACAGACCCTTCAGTTGTTGATCCTGAAGAAGCTTTTACAGCTTCTGTAGCGAGTTGTCACATGTTATGGTTTTTATCGTTTGCAGCCGGCAGTGGATTTGTGGTAAACAAATACTCGGACCATTCTGAAGGAACGCTCGAGAAGAATGGTGAAGGGAATTTGGCTATGACCAAAGTACTTATACAACCGGTGGTAACATTTGAAGCAGAAAATGCTCCCAGTCAGGATAATTTTCTCAAATTACATCAGGAAGCACACCGAAAATGCTTTATAGCGAATTCGATAAAATCTGATATAGAAATATCACCAAAGATGGAAACAGACCAGAATTTATGAGGCGGAATCTAAACCATTAACACCGGCAACTTTTAAACTCAGCAGTAGTGAAATACCGTAGCTGAAATGCATGATTACGCCGGCCAGTAATATTTTTCCGGGGAACCAGGTATTCATATAAAATAATCCAAATGAATCTCCGGCTGCCGATGATACTAGCGGGCCAACAACGGCACCTGAGAATATTGATATCATAATTCCGAAAATTATTCCCTGGATGAACCAATTTCCGGGAATCCGGTTTTGTAAAAATACAACCCAGAAAAGAGCCATCAATATTCCACCAATAATGTATGCTGTATTTGCCCATGAGATTGAGTAGACTTCCGCTCCATGAACATGATTCAGGCTTTGATCTATCAGATAGGCAATATCAATAGTTGGTAAACCTAATCCGGCCTGAAGAAAGGAGACCATAGCCATGATAAAAGTTGCGATGAAACCGCAAATAACGGTGCGCCAGAATGTTTTTGAACTAATCATAGATTACTCTCGTAAGTGATTAAACTGGTTTAAGTTGCGACAGATGAAAAAGAACAACCGCATTTGGTAAAATGATGAAAGTTTAGGAGATCCCGAAATTTATTACAAAAAAAAACGAGGTGTAAATCTTAGCTCTATCCTTTAAACTCTTCCAGCTGTTTTTTCAGCTTTTCAAGATTGGTCTCGGTATCCGCTTTTTTGTGTTTCTCTTTTTCAACAACCTCATCCGGCGCATTATTGACAAAACCTTTGTTGGAAAGCTTTTTCTCAACACCTTTCAGAAATCCTTCCAGCCGATCAATCTCTTTTTGGATTCGTTTGCGCTCTTTATCCAAGTCGATTAACCCTTCGAGAGGCACATAAATTTCTGAACCGGCAACAACGGATGCGGCTGATGCATTTGGTTTATCAGCATTAACATCAAATGTGATTGATTCAACAGGCAGAAGTTTTCGGTAAATCCACTCTGCACTCTTCAACTGTCCGGTAAGTTCATCACTTTTTGGTTTGATGATGATATTCAAGTCAGCATTAGGCGACAGATTCATCTCCGCCTGAATATTCCGAACTGACGAAATCTGATCCTGCACGGTTTTGAAAAGAGAGACGGAGTTTTCATATGCTTCACCCTGAGTTTCAGGCCAGGAGCTAATGGTCAGTGCCTCTTCTTTAGATCGCTCCTGAATTCGCTGCCAGATCTCTTCTGTGATGAACGGCATGAATGGATGAAGCATTTTCATCAGTATTTCAAAGAAACCGAGTGCTCTCTCCAGATTCTCTTTTGGCATGTTTTTGCCGTATTCATCCGATTTACAGACCTCGATATACCAATCGCAGAAATCATCCCAAACCAGAGAATAGATTTTTTTCAGAGCTTCATTAAGGCGATACTTTGAAAAATCATCTTCCATTTCACTCAACGTGGATTGGATACGGCCCATCATCCATTTGTCGGCCACGTTCTTCTGATCAATCTCGGTAGTTGGTGAATATTCAACTCCTTTTTCCATATTCATGGTAAGGAATCGGTATGCGTTCCAGATCTTATTGGAGAAATTTCGTCCCTGCTCACAGAGTGATTCATCAAACAGCAGGTCGTTTCCTGCAGGAGAGGCAAATAGCATTCCCACACGGGTTCCGTCGGCACCATATTTCTCAATCAGCTTCAGAGGGTCGGGTGAATTACCTAGAGATTTAGACATCTTTCGGCGCTGTTCATCCCGAACAATACCGTGGTAGTAGACGTTACTGAACGGTTTTTCGTCGGTGAACGCAAAACCGGCCATAATCATCCGTGCCACCCAGAAAAACATGATTTCGGGCGCTGTTACCAGATCCTGAGTAGGATAGTAGTACTCGAGTTCTTGGTTTGCTTTTTTGTTTTTGATGAACTCCGGGTCAAAAACGGACATTGGCCAGAGCCATGAAGAAAACCATGTATCCAACACATCTTCGTCTTGTTTGATATCGGTTTCCGTTAAACCTGAATTTCCTGATTTTTCTTTGGCTTTCTCTAGAGCTACTTCAGCAGTTCTGGCAATCACATACTCCTCTTCACCGTCTCCATAGTACCAGGCAGGAATTCGATGTCCCCACCAAAGCTGACGGGATATGCACCAGTCACGGATGTTTTCCACCCAGTGCTTGTAGCTATTTTTGAATTTGGAAGGATGAAACTGAATTTCATCGTTCATTACATTATCCAGAGCCGGTTTACTGAGTTCGTCCATTTTGCAGAACCACTGAAGGGAGAGTCGCGGTTCTATAACGGCATCCGTTCGCTCGGAGTAACCGACCTTGTTGGCTATCTCTTCAACCTTAACCAGCAGCTTCTGCTCTTCAAGGTCTTGGATAATCAGCTTGCGCGCCTCAAAGCGATCTTTGCCAATGTAGTGACCTGCAACATCAGCAACGGTTCCGTCTGCATTTAGCATGTCCACGATTTCAAGATCGTGTTTTACACCAATTTCATAGTCATTCTGGTCGTGAGCCGGTGTGATTTTCAGACAACCGGTACCATACTCTTTATCAACATATTCATCTGCAATGATTTCCACTTCACGGTTCACCATTGGGATGATAGCTTTTTTGCCTACCAGGTGCGTGTAGCGGTCATCGTCCGGGTTTACACAGACAGCTGTATCCGCCAGAATAGTTTCGGGCCGGGTAGTGGCAATCGTTATAAATTCATCAGAATCCTTAATCGGGTATCGAACGTGGTAGAGCTTGGACTGAACTTCCTTATGAATCACCTCTTCATCACTCAAGGCAGTTTGAGCTGCCGGATCCCAGTTTACCATTCGCTGACCGCGATAGATAAAGCCACGTTCATAAAGTTCGATAAAGCAGTCGATCACCGATTCATAGAGCTCATCTTCCAGTGTGAACCGGGTACGCTGCCAATCGCAGGAGGCACCTAATTTTCGGAGTTGCTGTAGAATGATTCCGCCGTGTTCGTCCGTCCAGTCCCAGGCGTGTTTTAAAAATTCATCGCGGGATAGATCACTCTTTTTGATTCCTTCTTTGCGAAGTTTTTGCACTACCTTTGCTTCCGTTGCAATCGAGGCGTGATCGGTTCCGGGAACCCAGCAGGTGTTATATCCCCGCATTCGGGCTCGGCGCACCAGTACATCCTGGATCGTGTTGTTGAGCATATGGCCCATGTGGAGAACACCGGTCACATTGGGAGGAGGGATCACAACTGTAAATGATTCACGATCGTCGGGCTCAGAGTGGAAGTAATTATTTTCTTCCCAGAAGGAGTACCACTTATCTTCCGATTCAGTGGGATCGTAATGCTTGGGGAGGTCTTGAAAGTTGTCAGATGAACTCATAAAAAGATTTTCATTCAGGTAACATAGTTTCACAAAAAAGGAGAATACAGAACGAATTGTTCTGTATTCTGAATTAAGTCTACACTAAAAAAACTGTTTATTTTACTCGGACCATTCGAACGCCGAAATGTCCGTCACATCCATGTTTGTGAGGGAATGTCTGGTAAGCATAGCCATCTTCGACAAGAACCTCTTCAGGCAGAAACTCATCCAGCTTTTCGAGCTCATAGTTGTCATACTTTTCAAGGAATTTCTGAATCTGTTCCCAGTTCTCTTCCGGCTCCAATGAGCAGGTGCTGTAGACAAGGCGCCCGCCGCGTTTCACATGGTTGCCTGCTTCATCAAGAAGTTCTTCCTGAAGTTTAACGGAGTTTTCCAATTCCTCTTTGGTGCGTTTCCACCTCAGATCAGCTCGTTTGCTCAGTACTCCTGTTCCGGTGCATGGAGCGTCTAAAAGTACACCATCGGCCAGCTTAAGATTTAACTCACGAACATCATCCTGACGAATTTTGATGTTCTCTGCATTGTAGTTCAGGGCATTTTCAGCAAGCAGTTCAAGCCTGCCGGGATTGATGTCTACAGCTACAATGCTGCCTTCTGCATTCATCATGTCTGACATTACGATACTCTTGGTTCCCGGTGCTGCACAGAGATCGTAAATGGTTTCGTCCGGTTCCGGCTCAACAATTGTTGGAGCAAAACCTGCGGCAATATCCTGGACGAGACAGATTCCTTTTTTCAGAAGGTCTTTTGCAATAAAAGGGGCTACACTATCTACTTTAAAATATCCGGGCAGCCAGTCGCTCTCCTCAAACTCGATATCGAGTTTCTCCATGCGGAGTTTAAAATTATCAGTTTTGGTACGAAGGTTATTCGCACGAACGTAGTAATTTGGTCGGGTGTTGTTGGCTTGCATCAATTGGAAAGCCTCACGCTCACCAAATCTTTTTACCCAGCGTTCTACCATCCACTCAGGGTGTGAAAAAGTTGTTGCAATAAGTTTTGTTCTGTCTTCAAAGGCAGGTTTGGGCAGACTTTCAATATCACGCTGGATGTTTCGTAGAATGGCATTGACTAAATCTCCGGCCTTTGAGCCGAGTTTGAGCTTAGCCAGATCAACTGATTCGTTGATAGCAGCATAGTCGGGTGTGCTATCCATAAAGAGCATTTCATAAAGTCCGAGGCGTAAAATGTTCTTCAAAGAGAACTTCATTTCCTCTAGCGAAATACTGGAATAATTTCCGATGATAAAGTCAAGGTAACTCCGCTTACGTAGAATGTTTTGAACATACTCCCGAACCTGAGCCCGCTCCCTCGATTCCAGATCGTTGGCCACTGAATAGTCGAGGTTTTTTGTTTCATCAAATTTTTCAAGTAGTTCAATACTGACTGATCGCGCTGTAAGTTCCGTATCCAATGGTTTTTCCCGGTTTTATAAATTCAAATTTCAACAATTCGAAGCCGAATATGATCGGTAAGGAGTCGAATTTTAAAGAGTCTTAAAGATAGTAGATTGTGATACTTTTTGCTAATGGTTGATCCCGATAAAATTGAATCCGGCCTTTCCGTAATAATCCAAAGTTTCTGAGTACTTTCGGTAATAGAAAATATGGTACGGTTATCCATGAGCGCCTTTTCACAATTTGAGATTTGGACATTCTTCACCGGGCTGGGAATATTTCTCTTCGGTATGCATATGATGAAAGAGTCTATACGGATTCTGGGTGGCGCTGCATTTAAAACCATTATTCATTTAAAAACCTACCGTAACCCTGTTCTAGGGGTTTTAGCGAAGTATTTAGTACGGCAATTCTACAGAGCAGTTCTACAGTATCACCGATAGTGTAGGTACTTGGCGGAACGGGAAGAAAAGTTGATTTCTGCCTTAAACGATGATGAAAAAAGAATAGTGAATAAAAATATTAATAGATGTGATTGCACTTTGATTTTTGAGTGAGAAGTGGGTAACTTTTTGAGCTTTCACGGGGAAGGTAAAAGCCGATCAGATTTCGGCACTCCTGCACCGCTCGAAAGAAGAAGTAAAACAGTTTACAACACGCGTAAAGACATAAAAAACGATTATAATCGAATGAATAAAGGAACTGTAGCACAAGTTATTGGCCCGGTAGTAGACGTTGATTTTGGTAAAGGAGAGCTTCCCAAAGTAATGAGCGCACTCTACATAGAACGCGAAGACAAAACAAAACTCTATTTAGAGGTTGCTCAACATCTCGGAGAAAGCAGAGTAAGAACCATTGCGATGGACTCCACGGATGGCCTTGTTCGAAATATGGATGTTATTGATACAGGTGGTCCACTCTCTATGCCTATTGGTGAAGATATTCGTGGCCGTCTGTTTAATGTTGTTGGTGAAGCCATTGATGGTATTGAACAGCCTGAAGGTGAAAGGAGATATCCTATTCACCGTGAAGCTCCCAAATTTGAAGATCTGGCTACAAGTAGCGAGATGCTTGAGACCGGTATTAAGGTGATTGACCTTCTCTGTCCTTACGCAAAGGGTGGTAAAATTGGTCTTTTTGGTGGTGCCGGTGTAGGTAAAACGGTATTGATTCAGGAGCTGATTAATAATATCGCCAAGCAGCACGGTGGACTTTCCGTATTTGCCGGCGTTGGTGAACGTACACGTGAGGGGAATGATCTTCTTCGTGAGTTCCTCGAGTCAGGAGTAATTAAGTACGGCGACGAATTTATCGAATCCATGGAGAAAGGGGAGTGGGACCTTTCTAAAGTAGACAAAGAGAAATTGAAAGAGTCTCAGGCTACATTGGTATTTGGCCAGATGAACGAACCACCGGGAGCCCGTGCTCGGGTTGCACTTTCCGGTTTGACTGTTGCGGAGTATTTCCGTGATGAGGTTTCCAAAGATATTCTACTCTTTATTGACAATATTTTCCGATTTACCCAGGCGGGTTCTGAGGTATCAGCGCTGCTGGGACGTATGCCTTCAGCTGTAGGTTACCAGCCAACCCTGGCTAGTGAAATGGGTGATCTTCAGGAGCGCATTACTTCAACTAAAGATGGATCTATTACATCAGTTCAGGCGATTTACGTACCTGCGGATGACTTGACTGACCCTGCTCCGGCTACAACGTTTTCTCACCTGGATGCTACAACAGTATTGAGTCGTGCATTGACACAGATAGGTATCTATCCGGCTGTTGATCCGCTTGATTCTACATCTCGAATTCTGGATCCAAAAGTTGTTGGTGATGATCACTATGATACTGCACAGGAAGTGAAAGAGATTCTTCAGAAGTACAAAGATCTTCAGGATATCATTGCTATTCTGGGTATGGATGAACTTTCAGACGAAGATAAGACTGTTGTAAGCCGTGCCCGTAGAGTACAACGTTTCCTCAGTCAGCCATTCTTTGTAGCTGAGCAGTTTACCGGCCAGAGTGGTGAGTATGTGAAGATTGATGACACTATTAAAGGATTTAAAATGATCCTTGAGGGAGATCTGGATCATCTTCCAGAGAACTCCTTTCACTTAGTCGGTACGATTGAACAGGCTCAGGAGAAAGGTGAAAAACTTCTTGCTGAATCAGAAGAATAATTAAACCGGAGAAAACCGTGTCCAATACTTTTCAAGCACAACTATTGACACCTGAAGGTTCACTGTATGAAGGTGAGGTTGAGGGTGTACAGGTTCCCGGAAAAAGCGGTAATTTTTTAATGCTCTTTAATCACGCACCGATTGTATCATCACTTGGTGTGGGTCGCATCATTATAAAAAAACCGGACAGCAGCGAAACCATTTATGCTGTGAGTGGTGGTTTTGTAGAGATGAATGATAACAACTTGACCATACTGGCCGAAAAGGCTGAAGAAGCATCTGAAATTGATGTCGACGAGGCTAAAAAATTACGCGAGGATGCCAAAGAGCGATTAAAAGATGTGAAGAACGATCGCGAAAAAGCTGAAAAAGATCTGGCAATTGCTGATAATAAGCTGAAAGTTGCCCAGTAACTTTTTATTCAGTTAAAAAATTAAAAACCCCGATTTGTGAATGCAGATCGGGGTTTTTTGTTTAAAATTTAACAGGTAATCCAAATACTGTTGAAACAGGAGCTCCATTCACTTTTCCGGGTGTGAATTGCGTTGCTCTTATCGTAATTTCAACCAGTTCAGCGCACTCATTTGGCTCTTCAATGTAATTATTCATTTTTGATATAATTCCATTCTCATTCACGATGAAGCGGTAAAGAACACTCTCACCATCTAATTTATCACAATCTTCAGATGGATTGTTAGCCACTGTCTTTGAAATGCGTAATTGAAGATCTCGTAAACCGTTCACTGCGGAAGGAAACTCATCAACGATGTTCCATACTTCATTGTAACTATTTTCATCAATCCAACTATAGGAATCTGCCTTTCCGGATTTTCTTCAATAGATTGAGCAATGGTGTACGGTTCTGGGATTGCAGGACGATTCTCTTTGTTGGGACTAGTTTCAGTTGATTTGCAAGCTGTTCCAAAAAGGATGAATGAGAAAGTGAGTAGTATCAGCTGTTTCATATTTTAAGATGATATTAATTAAATAATTTAGTCAAATAATGTTAAATGAAAAGTCACCTTTTTGTGATGTTTTGAAACCGGAATCTTTTTATTGCGTCAAATGATTTGAATTAGAATAAATAGTAAAATTTAAATCATCAATAGTATTGATTTCCGCTACTTTAGATATATTATCTGACCATAAACGATAACTGACATCTTTTTAATTATGATTAAAGCTACAGTATCAAAAATTTTAATTACACCTCTCTTGGTTTTTGTGTTGGCAAGCTGTGCAGCAACTCAACAGACTGCCCCGGCAGAATCAAATGGAGGTCAACAGAAAGAAACTATAGACTTTGATAAGGCTGTGGATAAAAGCTTAGCCTACGAAGGATTATTTACGATCTATCAGGATACAACCGATGGTTCTACTAAAATGGCTATCCATAAAGATCAGCTCGATAAGGAATTTATCTACTTTGGAATGTCGCAGGATGGTGTGCTGGAAGCAGGCCACTTCAGAGGAAATTTCAGGGACAATAAGATTGTAAAGGTCAGACGATATTTTGATAAAATTGAGTTTGTACATGTAAATAATCGCTATTGGTTTGATGAGGAGAGTCCGCTGAGTCGCGCTTCGAATGCAAATATTTCAGATGCACTTCTTTTTAGCGGTAAGATTACAGCTGAGGATGATACATCAGGAATGTTGCTCATAGATGCTGATCCATTGTTTTTATCCGAAAGTCTGCATCAAATCAAACCGAGCCCCAATCCGTTTAGCGGCCCGGGACAATATTCAATTGGTAATCTAAGCCGTGAGAAAAGTAAGTACACCGCTATTAAAAGCTATCCGAAGAATTCAGATATTTTGGTGGAATATGTGTATGAATCTCAATACCCAACAGGTTCAACCAGCGAAGCAGTAACGGACGGAAGATCCGTCAAGATTGCCTTTCAGCATACGTTTATTGAAATGCCTGAAAATGAATTTGAACCGAGATTTGCGGATCCGAGAGTGGGTTATTTTACAACTTTGATGGATGATCAGGTGAGTACAAACCCAACTCCTTATCGGGATTTAGTCCACCGATGGAATTTGGTCAAAAAAGATCCAAACGCTGAAATATCAGAACCTGTAGAACCGATTGTCTGGTGGATTGAAAATACTACACCGCATGAATTCAGGGAAACCATAAAAGAAGCTACACTGGCCTGGAATGAAGCATTTGAAGCCGCCGGGTTCAGAAATGCAATTGAGGTAAAAGTACAACCCGATGACGCTGAATGGGAAGCAGGAGATATTCGATATAATGTTTTACGGTGGACATCTTCCCCGATTCCACCGTTTGGCGGTTACGGGCCAAGTTTTGTCAATCCACGCACCGGTCAAATTCTGGGATCAGATATTATGCTGGAGTGGGGATTTTTCAGAAATCGTATGTTCGAAGAAGATATTCTTGCTTCAGGCCTAAATACCGAGATGCCAATCCATGAGGCGATGGATGAAAAGTTTTGTACTTACGGGCAACATTTTTCTCAGAACAACCAATTTGGAATGAGCGCACTGAGTTTGCTGGATGCCCCCGAAGAAGAGCTGGAAGGATTTCAGAAAGAGGCGATGACCATGTTAATTTTACACGAACTGGGCCACACATTTGGACTCAACCACAACATGCAAGCCAGTACGTTGCACTCCCCGGAGGATATTCATAATGAGGAGCTGGCGAATACATTAGGCTTGACCGGTTCAGTGATGGACTACTCATCCGTGAACGTGAACAGAGACCTTGATAATCAAGGACGATACTACGACACCAAACCCGGCCCTTACGATATCTGGGCGATTGAATTTGGTTATAAACCTGAACTAGATGATGAGAATGAAAGAGAGTCTCACCTCGAAAGGTCGACTGATCCTGAGCTCGCATTTGGTAATGATGCGGATGATATGAGAAGTCCCGGTAAGGCGATTGACCCTCGTATAATGGTCGGAGATATGTCATCAGATCCGGTCGCTTATGGCGTGGAGCGAATCGAGATGACTAAGGAACTGATGGATGGACTTCTTGAGAAGTTCGGTACCCGTGAAGGGCAGTCGTACCAGGAGCTTCGCAACGCATTTATGTCTATAATGGGACAACAGCGAACACAAACCGGTGTATTTTCCCGTCAAATCGGAGGTGTTTACCGCGATCGAGCTTTTATCGGTCAGAAGGGAGGAGATATACCTTTCAGACCGGTTCAGGTAGAAGAGCAGAAAGAGGCGATGACCTATTTGGATCAATATCTGTTTGCACCGGATGCATTCAGCACTTCTCATGAAGTTTATAATTATCTCCAGATTCAGCGACGTGGTTTTAATTTCTTCTCAATGTCGGAAGATCCAAAGATTCATGATTTAGCACTTGGCATGCAGTCAAATGTGTTGAATCATCTGATGCATCCGAATACGATGAAGAGAATCACCGATTCTCGAACCTATGGTAATACCTACACGGTGGCAGAGGTGGTGGGAGATTTAACAAGTGCAACATTCAATGCTGATGCCGGAGGAAATGTGAACACATTCAGGCAGAATTTACAGATTGAATATGTGAACCGTTTGATCTCAATGCTTGAAAGTGATAGCCACGACCATATTGCCAAGTCTGCTGCGCTCTATAACTTGCAAAACATCCGTTCTATGATGGATAACAAGGGATCTGTTAATGAAGAGACCAGAGCACATGCAGCTCATATTACAACAGCAATTGATAAAGCCCTGGATTAAATCAAATCAAAAAAGCTGAGTTGAATTTTTAAAAATTAAACTTGGCTTATAAGATTTGTGATTAGAGCCCTGCAGTAGTGCGGGGCTTTTTTTATTAAAACTCTTTTACGAAATGAGATTCTTTTCTGTCAAAACCTACCTTTTTCAGATAGTTATTATGATCTTCATTGCCCGTAGGCGTCACTATTTTACGAATTCCGTCCTTTTTTAACTCTTCTCTATTTTTTTCAAACAGAAAGCTACCGATTTTAAAATCACGATAGCTTGGAATTACAAAATCAAGATCCATTTCCAAAGTGCCGTCATCTTTCAAGTTGCCAATAACTAACCCGGCCGGCACCATATCACTCAGCACAAAAACAACGTAGTTATAAGATTTTTCGAAAGAGAATTCAGGCTGGTATGTTTTGATATGATCTCGGTAAAATTCTAAAAATTTGGCCAGATAGTTACTCTCGTCATTAGATCTGAGAAGTTGGAAATAGTGATCGTACCGGTAAATTTTTACCAGGTAGTAAATATTTACCAGAACAATAAATGCATTCATTAGTGCTACCGGCCAGGCATTGATCAGTATACCATATACTGTAAAGGTTAGAGAACCGAGCAGATTAATAATTCGCAGTTTGACGATAGCGCTCATCATCAGAGAGATAGCTACCAGCAGCGAAGCCAGATAGCCAATAATTTCATAAATAACGGCTTCTTCCATGATGTAATTTATTTATCAGTTTGAATGTTTTTCTAAAATAACAGTGCGTTCACCGAAAATTTCAAGTGTAGATCCATAATATTCGGCCATCCATTGAAACGTCCTTTCAGAATAGAAAGTAACATGTGTGTCATCTTTTCGATAGTGCCAATCCGGAAATTCATCAAGAGAGGGGACAATTTTAGTCATGATTCCCAAAAAACCGCCGGCCTTCAGGCATGACCAAAGCAGGTCGAACTCTTTTCTTGGATTAAAAAGGTGTTCCGCTGTTTCCGTAGTGGTAATGAAATCATATTGATGGTCAAAGACAGATTGGTCAGGAGCGTAGAATGGATCGTAAATATTTACTCTATGTCCATCTTCTTCGAACATAACACTTAGAGTAGGGCCCGGGCCTGACCCAAAATCGAGTCCAAGGCTATTAGGTGAAAGCTTTTCACTTAGTGGTTTGTATAGCTGACTTAAGAAATTTCGATACCGCTCATCCGCAGGATCATTTTCGTGTAAGTCGTACCTACTTTTTTCTTCATCAGGATCGAGCCGCTGTCCGGGTTTTACGAATATAAGATCACAGTTCGTGCAATGCAGATAGTCGTAACCGTCGGCCTCGCAAAAATCTTCTGCCTTCTTTGAAAGACACAGAATGCAGTTATTCATGATAAATGATGAATATTCAAGATTATTCGGGATTGATTCCGGTGGGCAGTGAGATTACTTGGTGTGAGCATATTCCAGAAGCTGATCCATAGTCACAAAATCCAGTACTTTTTCGTTGGTAGCTTCGAGATCGATCGTAGGTGCAACTCCTGCATCATAGGCTTCTTTCCATCGCAGCGCACACAAACACCATTTATCACCGGCTTTCAGTCCGGGGAAGCTATACTGTGGCATGGGTGTTTTTAAAGGATTGCCCATCTCCATGGAAAAATCTAAAAATTCATCGGTCATGATCGCACAAACCAAATGTCGCCCGGAGTCCTGTGGACCTGTGTGGCAGCAGCCGTCACGATAAAATCCGGTTAGTGGTTTTTTACTGCACTCTTTTAATGGTTGGCCAAATATATTTTTTGCTGATTTCTGCATCTATTTTTCCAGAAAAGTTAGTTCTTTACTATCCGGATTCAGAGATCTGTAAAAGCATGATTTCCGATGAACGCCCAACTTATTCTTGGTATGACAGACTCCATCACCTTCCAATCTTACTTTATAGACTAAAGCGTCCTGATCGCAATCAACCAAAATCTCATCGATCCAGATGGTATTCCCCGATGTTTCTCCTTTTACCCAGAGTTTATTTCGGCTGGTGCTCCAGAACGTGGCCTTTTTGGTTTCAAGGGTTCGATCTACAGCCTCTCTATTTACGGAAGCGATCATTAAGATATCGCCGGTTTCGGATTCCTGAACGACCACGGGCAAAAGTCCGCCTCGCTTGTCAAATTGAAGGTTGAACTGGTTGCTTTCTTCTATTTCAGAATTATTCATAAATAATTGGTGGTATGATTCCGATCAGTGATTGTCTTTTTTATCTCCCCATGTTGTATAATCGCCCGATTGATCTACCCGATCTTTGGGTACTTCTCGAAGAGGCTCACACTCACTAAGTGTATCGTATAGCTGTTTGGGCAGTCGCTGATACCAAGCGGTACCTTCCGTTTTCCATTTGGCCATTTCGTCGGTAACGTCCTTAACGATCTTGGCAGGGTTTCCAACCACAACCTTTCGATCCGGAATTTCCATTCCTTCTTTAATGAATGCAAGCGCACCGACGATACACTCTTTCCCGACGATCACATTATCCATCACTACCGCATTCATTCCAACCAAGGAATTCTCCCCGATAGTGGCTCCATGAATTATGGCACCATGACCGATATGTGCTGATTTTTTCAATGTAACCGTTACACCCGGAAACATATGAATGGTGCAGTTTTCCTGAACATTACATCCATCTTCAATCACAATTTTCCCCCAGTCGCCCCGGATGGCAGCTCCAGGCCCGATGTAGACATCTTTTCCGATAATTACATTTCCGGTTACTGCCGCCAAAGGGTGGATGTAGGCAGATTCATCAATTACCGGTTTGTAACCGTTAAATTCGTAGATCATGTGTCTTGGTTTGCAGAAATGTAGAACATGTCAGCGTGCCGAAAGCATTCGGTACCTGACAGCGTTATTTTTCGGTAATATCTTAGTAAATATATCACGCTAACAGGTCCGTCAGTTTACGGACGCTGTCAGGTGAATATTCAAAATTTAACTGTTTCCTTTTGGAGTAAAAGACTGAATCCCAGTAATTTCTCTTCCCAGGATTAGTCCGTGGATGTCGTATGTTCCTTCGTAGGTGTTTACAGACTCCAGGTTAACCATGTGGTGAATGACTCTGTACTCACCGGTAATTCCGTTCCCACCGTGCATATCACGCGCGACCCGTGCAATATCCAATGCTTTGCCCACATTATTTCGCTTGGCAAGGGATGTCATGGCATGGTGATCCCGCCCCTCATCTTTTAATTTCCCAAGCCGAAGTGCCAATAGCTGCATGGATGTTATTTCAGTCAGCATGTTGGCCAGCTTCGTTTGCGGTAATTGGTTGGCTGCAATCGGGTGACCAAACTGCTTACGGTCCAATACATACTGTCGTGCTTTCTGATAGCAAAACTCAGCAGCACCTACAGCACCCCAGGCAATTCCGTAACGTGCGCTATTCAGACACATAAATGGACCTTTCAGTCCGCGGATATCGGGAAATACATTTTCATCAGGGACAAACACATCTTCAAAAACCATCTCTCCGGTGGAAGATGCCCTTAAACTCATTTTGTATTTGGTAGCCGGGCAGGAGTAACCCTCCATGCCTTTTTCAACGATAAAACCACGGATAACCGGTTTGTCATCTTTATGCTCTTTGGCTTTTGCCCAAACAATTCCCACATCCGAAATGGGGGAGTTGGTAATCCACATTTTGGCTCCGTTCAGAATCCATCCGCCGTCTGTTTTAACAGCTGTTGTAACCATCGACCCGGGATCTGAACCGTGATCCGGCTCGGTCAACCCAAAACATCCGATGATTTCACCGGAAGCAAGTCTTGGCAGGAAACGCTCTTTCTGCTCTTCGGTTCCAAATTGGGAGATGGGATACATCACCAGGGAAGATTGAACAGACATAAAAGATCGGTAACCGGAATCGACGCGTTCAACTTCACGAGCTACGAGTCCATAAGCCGTCTGGCTGGCACCGACTCCGCCATATTTGGGATCAGTAGTTGCTCCAAGAAGCCCAAGATCGCCCATTTCTTTGGCGATATCCATATCAAAAATTTCTTCCTGATTTCCTTTAAGTGCACGCGGTTCCAGTTTGGTTTGGGCATACTCGCGGGCAGTCTCCATGATCATTTTGTCATCTTCGTTCAACTCAGATTCGAAGAGGTATGCGTCGTCTATGTTAAATTGTGAATTTCCCATGTTGGTAGATGATTAAAAGTCGGGTTTTGTTTTCTATATACGTTGCAATGTAATGAATTCAGTGTGGCAAATCATTCACGTAAATAAATTTTTGGAATAAATTATCTGAATCACTGATCGTGAAAACCAGATATAATTAGAGTCGTATTTCCTTCGAAATGCGACTCTATATTAAATCAATTGGCCGTTATAAATTAGCTGTTATAGCCCAGCTCATTTTTAATTTCACGGGCCAGGATCAACCGTTGAATTTCAGAGGTTCCCTCACCGATGGTCATCAGTTTCGAATCACGCAAAAATCTCTCAACGTGATACTCTTTGGTGTAACCGTAACCGCCATGAATCTGGATCGCATCAAGTGAAGCTCGTTCTGAAAGTTCAGAAGCGAATAGTTTCGCCATTGAAGCTTCTTTCGTGTATGGACGTCCCTGATCTTTCAACCAGGCAGCTCTGTGAACTAAAAGTCGCGCAGCATCAATCTCAACGGCCATGTTAACCATTTTATGTTCGATAGCCTGAAAGTCACCGATTGAGCGACCAAACTGCTTACGCTGCTTGGCGTATTTCATAGACTCTTCGAGTGCACCGCGGGCAATCCCAACGGATAGGGCACCGATTCCAATTCGTCCGCCATCCAATACCTTCATAGTATCGACAAACCCTCTTCCCAATTCACCAAGTAGATTGTCTTCAGGTACTCTTACATTTTCAAGCACAACCTCGGCGGTATCGGATGAGTTCATGCCTAACTTATGCATCGGTTCACCGGGTTTTACGCCGTCCATCTCGCGCTCAACAATAAAAGCACTGATCCCTTTGGTACCCTTGTCAGGGTCAGTTTTTGCAAGCACTACATATGTACTGCCTACGGTAGCCTGAGTTATAAAAGTTTTCGCACCATTGATGACCCATTCGTTTCCTTCTTTCACAGCAATGGTTTTCATATCAGAGGAGTCACTTCCCGATCCCGGTTCGGTAAGACACCATGCTCCCAGTTTTTCACCTTGAGCAAGGGGAGTGAGATATTTTTTCTTCTGTGCATCATTTCCTGCAAGTGCAATGTGGCCACTACCCAAGGATGTGTGAGAAGCTACTGTTAGAGCAAGGGATGCATCCCAGCGCGCTATCTCTTCCAGTGCAAGGCAAAAACTTACAGTGTCAAAACCGGCGCCGCCATATTTCTCTTCATGGTATATGCCGAGTAAACCCTGATCGGCAAGCATTTTAATAATGTCGTGTGGAAATTTTTTATTGGTGTCACGTTCAATCACTCCCGGAGCTATATGCCGATTGGCAAAATCGCGAACAGTATCGCGAATCATGGCTTGATCTTCAGTCAGATCAAATGATAGTGAGGATGATTTTTCAAGTACGTCTAGTGTCATTTTTAAATAGTTTTATTTTTTGGTACCGCTTCCAAAAGGTAACGATTTTTTGCCTGTTTTCATTTATGCGGTTTCAAATTTTTACGTGAAGGAAAGGGCTATTTTCGGATAAGATAGCTCATCTGCCAAAGTACCTGTGGCTCAATTGGTAATGAAATTTAAAAGAATGGAACAATGTGATCTGAGAAATGTTTATAACTATGACTGCAATACTAATTTAATACCACACATATTATGTTTACTAAAAAAACATCTCTTCTAATTGCACTTTTTCTTTTTGTAGGGGTGAGTTGTTCATCGCCGGGAAGTCTGACTTCTGAAGAGATTACCAATGTAGCCGGAGTAGTTATGACAGCAGATTATGAACGAGTAGCCAACGCAGAACTGCACTTTACTGCAGATGATCTTCGTACTACCACAACAGAAGATGGAACTTTTGTTATGAATGAAGTAAGTGTAGGTACACAAACCGTTTCAATTAATTCAGAATCGCACGGTACTGTTGAGAAAGAGGTAGATATTGTAAATAAAGGAACCAGACTTGAATTTAAACTTGATTAACAATATCGCAGGATTATAATCAAAAAAGGCTCTCCGGAATAAATTTCGGAGAGCCTTTTTTATGTGCTTAAGATTTGTTTAACCAAAATTCCATGTCACGCCACGACCAATTTCAGGATCGGGAAATTCCCAACTTACTGCTCCCTGATCACATGCGAACATACATGTACCACACTCTATACAGTCTTCCACCTGAAAGTGGACTTTCCCATCTTCGTCTTTTGTATAGCAGTTTGCAGGGCAAACGTACGTCGTACAATGATGCGGACAAGTTGAGTTGCATATATCTGTTTCAACCTTAATATGAGGTTTGATCTCAGATTTTGCCTGGTTACGATAGCTTACCAATCCAAGTCGTTCGGGTAAAGTCAGGAGTTTCATGGCTTTGAATTATTTTAAAACTTGTTCGTATTATAAAAAATTTGAAAATTTCTCACGTCTCACGTCTCACGTCTCACGTCTAGAGGGCTTTCGCTCCTTTTGCTCCAATCTTAACGAGATCCCAGTAAGAAGCGTGCTTTTTCACTGAATCGCTAAACATATTTCTTGCTTTCTTTGTGGGTTCATTTTTGATGCTAAAGAAATTCCGTCCGAAATCGCAGATCAGATTTGGCATCTTATCGACCATAAACGGATCGTGCAACAGATGAACAGCATCCTGAAAGTTGTTGATGTCTTTCATTACATAGCTATCTTCCAACGTATCCTGATATGCTTTCATTGCAGATTCTCCAAAATCGCCTTTCTCTTTCGCTTTTGTGATGGCTTCGGCTGCCAATATTCCGGACCGCATCGCATAATCCATTCCCTGTATGGCTTTCCCGGCATTCATCAGCAGGTTGGCTGCTTCACCGCAAACCGTCAATCCGGCTTTGTAAAGCTTTTCAGGCATCACACGCTTATCACCGGATGACACGACGTGAGCAGAATATTCCACAACTTCCCCGCCCCGAATCATATCAGCAACGGCAGGATGTTTTTTGAAGTGATTCAGAATATCGTACGGAGTTTGTTCTTTTTCACGTAGATCTTTCAATCCCAGAACCAATCCGATTGAGACGGTATCTTTATTCGTGTAGAGAAATCCGCCGCCTTCAACGCCGTTTGTTGCGTGCCCGACAAATTCGTTACTCATTCCGCTTCGGCCATTTAACTGAAAACGGTTCTCAAGAACATCCTGATCAAAACGGATAATCTCTTTCACTCCGGTTAGCATGTGATCGGCCGGGACGTATTTATCCTGAAGTCCGACCTGACGAGTCAGAAGGTTGTTAACACCTTCAGCTAAAATAACTGAATCTGCATAAAATTTATCTTCACCGGTTCGAATTCCTACAACTTTTCCGTCCTCTTCCAATACTTCCTCAACAAGGATGTTGGGTGCAACAAAAGAGTCCATGGCATAATCACTTTCAGCAATAGCTTTTTCCACTTTGCCGGCAAGCCATTTGTCAAACTTGGATCGAAGCACTACTACGCCGTTATATGGGGCTTCATTAAAGTGAGATGATTTAAAATCAACGGAGAATGATGACTGCTCATCCATAAAGGTAAGTCTGCGGTGGTTGATAAACCGATCCCAGCCGGCATCTTCCTCTTCCCAGTAATTGGGAACCAGCTTGTTTAGATCACTGCCCCATAAAACTCCGCCGGATACATTCTTAGACCCGGGAAATTCACCCTTTTCAATAAGGAGGAATTTCATGTTGTTTTTGGCGAGCGTCATGGCAGCGGCAAGTCCGGCCACACCGGCGCCGACGATGATACAATCAAATTTTTCGTCCATAGTGATTTAGTCGTGAGTCTTGATATGTGAGTCTTGAGATGAGGGTTAAGGTCCCTCACGACTCAAGAATCTAATCTCATATCTAATTCTGTTTGATTTTTTTCAGTTCTTCGATGAATGGAGGCAGGATTTTATAAAGGTCACCAACCAGGCCGTAGTCTGCAATATCAAAAATAGGGGCGTCAGGATCTTTATTGATGGCTACAATCACTTTACTGTTTGCCATACCAGCAACGTGTTGAATTGCTCCTGAAATGGCAACTCCAATGTAAAGCTGAGGCGAGACCACTTTTCCGGTCTGACCAATTTGAAGGCTTGGGTCGTAATCGCCTGCTTCTGTTAATGCTCGTGAAGCACCGATTCCGGCGTTCAGTATGGAAGCAAGTTCAGAGATCATATTTCGTCCCTCTTCATCTTTCACTCCGCGACCGGCAGCTACAACAGCTTCTGCTTCCGAGAGATCAACACGATCAGAAGATGAGCTGATAATTTCTTTGAGGGTAATTCGAAGCTCATCATCGTTGAAATTGAAATCAATAGCTTCTATAGACGCATCGCTTGATTTTTCTACAGCATCATAAGAACCGGATCGAACAGATATAATAACCGGACTGCCTGTTGCTTCTACAGCTGAAATAATTTTTGATGCCATAACCGGACGTTTGCCTTTAACCCCGTTCTCGGTCAACTCAAATTCTGACATATCACTAAGTGCTGCAGCTTCTTTATTTGCTGCAAGCGCTCCTAATACATCCTTAGAACTTTCCGTTGATGGGAAGGCAACCAGTTGTGGCTGAATGTGGTCTAAAGCAGTAGATAGTGCTTTCAGAACCGGAGTGTTCAAGTGATTTTTAAAAATCGGATTTTCAATGGTGTATATTGTATCTGGGCCGTATTCTTTAAGCTTTTCCGCAATGTCTGATGCATTTGCATCGATAACCAGTGCAGCAGATTTTAAGCCGTTATCAGCTGCCAGCTCATTACATCTTGATAGGACCTCAAGAGAAGATCGTTTTATTTTACCGTCGTTTACAGAGATGACTGTTAAAAGAGTACTCATGAATCAATTCCGTTTTGTTTTAAATGACATTTTCTTCAGTATCGAGTAGTTGGGCAACCTCACGAGCAATTTCGTCAGGTTCTCCTTCATACTTTTTGCCGGCTTCCCGCTCCGGTTTTTCTTCAAAGCCCAACACTTTGGTTTTTACTTCATCGGATGAGATATCAGCTCCAAGATCGTCCAGCGAAATAGTATCAACCGGCTTTCTCTTCGACTGCATAATACCTTTTAAACTCGGAATTCGAGGATCATTCATGTCATTCGAGCAAGTAACCAAGCCGGGGGAAGGAACATCAATAATTTCCTGTCCGGCATCACCCTGACGCTTCACCGTCAGTGTACCGTCACTAAATTTCAGGTCAACAGCATTTGTGGCGTAGGGCAGATCCAGCAATTCAGCCATCATCGATCCGGCCAATCCGGCATCCGTATCCTGGCTCTGTTTTCCGCAAGAGATAAAGTCATACTCTTTATCGGAAAAGAATTTTGCTAAAATTTTAGCATAGGCTGAGGAATCAAACTCTTCATCACCATTGGTAACAATATGAGTTCCTTTATGTGCACCCATGGCTAAAGCTTTCCGAAGGGTTTCTTTTGCTTTTTCGGGACCGGCAAGAACAACTTCCACTTCTCCGCCGTGTTGCTCGGTTAAAACAAGGGCCTCTTCAACTGCTGAGGCGTCGTATGCGTTCAATACATTGCGATCTGCATCTTGAATGAGTTGTCCGTCTTTAATTTGCAAGGGAGCGTAAACATCGGGTACTTGCTTAATACAAACGTAGAATTTCATGCTTGATGGTTTATTTTTTGGTTAGCGTATGAAACCGCTTTTTTAGCGTTTTTTAAATATACAAAACGTGAATAAAAAAACTGCATTCGATTCCCGACATGAAGCTCTAAAAATTCCGGGTTGTAAGAAATTCCGGGCTTACCTATCATCCAACAGGTTAGAAGGGTTGCTATGGCTAAAAAACATCTTTTCATCACTATTTTTCTTATTTCTTTCTATGCATGCGATGTCTTCAATATCGATGAGGACGCGCCCGTTTACCCTTCACAGCTTAGCAAACTGGAGTTGGGGGAGCTGATTGCGTTAAATGAGAAGTTTCAATCCCAAAACAACAATATCTGCTCCACGTTGAATGAGTATGGTTTAACCGGGTATAGCACTGTTCTTTTTGATGGAGAGGCGGGGCCATGCCTTGATCGTGAGCCGGTTCAAATTGAACTCGCTGAACCTGATACACTTCTTTCAATCGCTTCGGAGGCATTGATTTCGAATAGTGAATTTACTGGTGTTTCAGCTGTAGAAGATCTTGTACTGCTGGAAATGGAACCACTTCGGGGATGTATCAGCTGTGATGACCAAAGTAGTGAAGGTAAAATTATCGAGTGGAAATTCGTATTCGAAAATCAAAAAATAAATGGTCTTGAGGTGTATGACTCTTCCATTACTGTTTTTGTTGATGCAAATGGGGTTAATCGTATTTGGGGAAATTGGTTTGAACAACCCATTATTCCGCTTCGGGCCAGTTTTCTTCCGGAAGAGATTGCTGATAATTTAGAAGGCCAGACTTTGAAATGGAATGAAAATGGAGAAGAGTATCAACAAACGATCACTGCCGATCAATTGAAATTACCTGAGGAGAAAATCATCATACCGTTCGAGAATGAAGAGAATAACAAATTGGAATTAAGAGTCGGCTGGAAAATAGAAGTTCCCAGTGAGAACACACCTTTTGGTGGCTGGGTCATCATAGGAGATATAATTAATGGTAGAATTTTAGAAGTTGATAAACTCATGAAAAGTAATGACTTTTAAGCTATCTTAGTAGAAGCCTGAAGTATTTTGTAACAAAACAGTAACTCACACTTCTTGTTTATGTAAACATGTGTTCAATGTAAATGCTTAAGGAGTAGGAGTTCTTTTGAAGCGAGTTCTCATAGTAGAAGACGATCTAATAATTTCCCTTACAACCGAAAAAATGGTTGAAAAACTGGGCTGTCAGGTTGTGGCTTGTGTCACTTCCGGAGAAGATGCCATTAAAGCGGCTAAAGAGAACAATCCAGACATAATTTTAATGGATATCCGCTTGAACGGCTCGATGGATGGAATTGAAGCTACACAAGAGATATTAGCAAAACTGGATAGTACCCGCGTTATATACGTTACCGGAAACACGGATAACGCTTACAAAGAAAGAGCCGAAAAAACCGGCTACGATGCCTATCTGATTAAACCGCTAAGAATGGAAGATCTCAAGTCCATTATATGAGTGTTCGATTTATGATGTAAGATGCGTTATATTCTTCAACTGCTTTTGGAGGATAAATCAGCTGACTATTTTGGCACTAAAAAATAACCAATCACTCATATTCAAAGCTCTTGTTGCGGGCGTCGCAATTGCGATGGGTGTAAGCTGGATGCACGACGCGGCCATAGAGGAAAGGGTCATAACGCTTAGATATCTTATGCTGGGGGCGGCCGGTTTTATCTCTTTTGTAACACCCTACCTGTTATTTCCCGATTCGAAATCGAAGCTTATTCAGCTCGGTAACATATCGGGTAGAAATCTGATTTCTTATCTTTTTAATCGAACCTTTAGTTACTATCTCTACTTTTATCTGTTTATTCTGGCAACACTTTTTGCCGACACTCTATCAGTGGGTTCTGAATTAATTGTAAAATTTTCTTATTCAGTTTATGCTCTGCTGTTTATCACGGGGCTTCACTCTTTAGCCCTCTACATGTATTTAAAAGTAGGGCCGCAGTCTCAGTATTGGCAAGAGAGTGAAAAAGGAAAAGAGTTGCGATTCAAGCTTGCAAACTATTTTAAATACCCGATGGATCCAGGTGCCATACCGAGCCTCGTCAATACGGTTGTACTGGCCCTATTTGGAATGCTTTTCATCATCATTGGTACAGTTGTCGGAAACTCAATGGGATTTATTGCAGAGGCAGCTCTCTCGCTGGTTGTTTTCTTGTTAGGCGTTGTATTATATATCGCAAGAAACAGAAAACCTGAGAGAAAATACTATCATACCAACAGTTTTTTCAGTGAATTTTTTGGAGCATCAGAGGGTGAAGATACCATCACTGCAAGGCGCGAAGTGGATCAGCTTTGGTGGGTTCCATCACCTATAAGAGTAAATGTTTGGCAGTATCTTCAGCAGATTGATCGCAAAATTCCTGCCGGCAGAGCTGTAGCTGCAGGGCATGTTTTAGTTTGGTTGGTCGCTTATCAAAAACCGGATATTAACTTTATGGTGGGGATTTGGACTCTATTCGCCGTAACCCATCATCTTTTTATACTGCTCACAATGCAGCGAAATTTCTCTCCTCACTGGATGTTGAGATGGCTTTCACCAATAAAAAGTTGGGTATTTAGCTGGTTTTGGATGCAGGTCAGATGGTTGCTGCCGCTTGTAATTAGTATGAATGCACAACTTTTTGTATTTGGCGTTCCACGGGGTTCAGACCAACTGTTCATTATAGTAGTGTATCTGACATCGGCAATGGCGGTGGCATCTGTTGGTGGGTTTAGACTAAAAAAATCGATTTTATAGAATGATTGAGATCAAAAATCTTACAAAACAGTACAAATCAGGACATCCAATATTTTCTGGCTTTACCAAAAATATAAAGCAGGGGATGGCTGTTGGGGTTGTTGGACCAAACGGTTCAGGAAAAACCACGTTTCTTCGAATTTTATCGGTAAACTCATTTCCCACAGAAGGATTCGTGAAGTACAAGAATATCGATATCCACCATCAGCCTGCTGAATATTTAAAATATGTTGGGCTTGTACATGATGAGGAGACACTTCCGGATCATCTGACGGCGTCAGAACTGTTGGAGTGGGTATTAAGAAACAGAGATCTTTGGGATGAGTCATCAGGGAAAAAAATTGAAGATATTTTCAATCATCTCTCATTGGATGCACGGAATGAACAGATCGGTACATTCTCTACGGGAATGAAAAAGAAAACCCAAATAGCAGCTGCCCTGATATCAAACCCCGAACTACTTATCATGGATGAACCGCTGAGAGGACTCGACAAAGAGACGAGAATTGTGGTCATGAATTTACTTAAAGATGTAAAATCTCAGAATACCACTATTTTTATGTCGTCACATTATGTGAGTGAAGAGAATGAACTGTTTGATGAAATGATTCAATTTCCTCTTTAGTTAACATTCACCTAGATATTAAAACGAAACTGATAATCATACTACAATTTTGAATACATGGCTGAGATTACACTACCTGAAGTTGAGCTCAATATTTACGGTCCAAAAAATCCGGTTGAAGTCCCCGTCGTTGAGAATTACATCATCACCAAAGAATCGAGTCCGAATTTTGTAAGACACATTACATTTGACGTGTCCGGAACTGAATTGGAGGGTAGGTTTAAAGTTGGACAGTCGATTGGAATATTGCCTCCGGGAAAAAATGAGAAAGGTCGACCTCATAAACTACGACTTTACTCTGTATCCTCTCCAAACAGCGGTGAAAATGGAAAGCAAAATTTAGTATCCACAACGGTTAAAAGAACCATCGAAGAGTTTGAGGGCAAACTTTACATTGGTGTAGCCTCTAACTACCTGGCTGATTTGAAGCCCGGTGAAATGGTGAAAGTAACGGGTCCCAGCGGGAAAAGATTTTTGCTTCCTGAAAACGAGAAAGAATTCAACTATCTGTTTTTTGCCACCGGTACAGGAATAGCACCGTTCCGCGGAATGATCATGGAGCTGTTTGCCAAAGGGGATTATCAAAATGATTGTGCACTCATTTTTGGTTGCCCGTACCGGACGGACTTGCTCTACTCAGACTATTTTGAGAAAATGGCGCAAGAGCATAGCCACTTCCACTATTTAAAAAGCATTTCAAGAGAAAGCCGAAGAAAAGACGGATCCAAGCACTATGTGCAAACTAAAATAGAAGATGAGGAAGCGTTGCTTCTGCCAATCCTGAGAAAGAAGAATACTTTGATTTATATCTGTGGGCTGAAAGGTATGGAAATCGGTATTTATAAAGAACTACTTCGACTTGGGCTTGATGAGTATCTTGATATTCGAAAAAAATTGCCCGAAGATCTTAATGATATTCCTCGAAATGATTTCAAACAGTTTATGAAACCATCTGCTCGTACCTTTGAAGAGGTATATTAATACGTGCTCCACTTTATTGGCTCGTATTTTACAGACATCTCAGTTATGAGCGCTATCCTTTAGATTTTGAATTATGTGTTTGCAGATTATTCATTATACAAAGCACATATTCTATAACTATTGCTTGATTTTATTAATGGTTATTTATTGAAAAAGTAGTTTCAATCTTGTAAATCGGGGCCGATATTTTTTAAGGAAACGAATCTGTAGGGCTTAATTTTACCGCCATATTTTTCGGTATATACTTGTGTAAAAACAGCTCCAAGTAGGATGGTTTGAATATTATAGTAAACCCAGATTATAAAAACGACAAGGGAACCGGCAGCTCGATAAGCAGCTTCAATTCCGGTTGCCGAGAAAAAGAAACCAATCAGAAGCTTACCAATCAGAAAAAGAATAGTTGTTACGAATGCTCCGATTAAAACGTCGGTCCATCTGGCGTGAACATCGGGAAGTATTTTAAAAATCAGTGTGAAGAAAATAATGGCAAAGATAAGTGTCACCAACTGAGCGATAATTCCATAAATATTTAGCTCAATGTTTGGAAAAAGCTCACTGAAATATGTAGAACCAATAGCCAGTACAAATTCTGCTGCCAATGATGTTAGCAGTAATAGGCTAAATAGGATAATCATCACGAAAGCCAGCAAACGGTTTAAGAGATAGTGCCAAATAGAATTAATTGTTATATCTGCAACATTCCAGATTTTATTCAGGGTGATTTTAAGCTGACTGATAACCGTTGTAGCCCCGAATATTACCGTGCCGGCCGCAATAACTGTTGTTACAAGTCCGGCCTGATCTCGTCCACGTCCTGATATGTAATCAATTAAATTAGCCAAAACTTCTTCATCAAGATACTCGCCGAGGTATTCTGAGGCCTGTTGTGCTACAATCTCTTCACTCAAAAAAATGCCGCCCAAAAATACAATAAGGATAAAAAGCGGAGTAATTGAAAAGATTGTGTAAAAGGCAATAGCCGCCCCATGTACCATTATTTCGTCATCGACTGCTTTTTGGACTGTAGCTCCGATGACGTCTTTTATCTCAAGCGCAATTTTTTTGAGTTTATTAAATAAGAGCATTCAATACAGTGTCTAACTCTTCAATAGTATTATAAAAGTGGGGCGCAATTCTCAATTTTCCCTCACGAGATGAAATCGTAATATTTTTCTTTTTTAGGGTTTCCACAAACGCTTCCGTATCTGTTATATCTGTAGTAGTAAATGTAACGATTCCTGCTCTTTCTTCCCGTTCTTTTGGACTGATTAGTTGAGTGTTGTTTTGCTGAGATAATTTTACAGTCAGATAATCTGTGAGGTTTAGTATGTTCTCTGTAATTCTACTCAGACCAATACTATTCAGGGTTTTCAGAGAAGCGTTCATACCGGCAAACCCGATCATATTTGGTGTTCCAATCTCTAGATGTTGTGATACCGGCAGCCATTTTTGGTCAAAGTTTGAAAGTTCCCACGGCTCTTGAACCGACAGCCAACCCGTTTTATAAGGTTTTAACTGCTTGCTTAATTTTTCTGAGAGATAGAGAAACCCGGTGCCCATTGGACTCATCAGCCATTTGTGTCCTCCGGCTGACAGTGCGTCTATGTTGCAGGCTTGCACGTCGATGGTACCGGCGCCCAAATATTGGATGGCGTCTACAACAAACAGGATGTTATGTTTTTTACAAATAGCTCCGATCGCTTCCAGGTCTGCTTTAAATCCTGTAAGGTATTGAACTGCGCTTATTGAAAATAGCCGGGTATTGGATGAAATAGCAGACTCCACCATGCCCGGAGTTACTCTATTGTTCACCGGTTCTATATACCGAACGTTCACACCAAATCTGTCCAGAATTCTGTATGGCTGAACATTGGTTGGGAATTCCATGTGGTTCAATAATATCTCATCACCCTCATTCCAATCAAGACCTTCGGCAACAGCTGTTATTCCCTCAGAAGTGTTAGACATAAAGGTGATCTGCTCGGTACTTTCTGCATGAACAAAACCGGATATTAAATCACGGGTTTCCTGAAGAATAGACATTCCCATTTCTATGTTGTCAATTTTACCGGAATGCCTGTCGGAAATAAATTTTTCAATTGCTTGCTTTACAGCCCAGGAAATTGGACTGATAGCAGCATGATTTAAGTAGACACGTTCGGTCTTTGTATGGGGGAAGTTCTCACGAATTTCGGTTAGTTCTGATTCTGAAAATATGGTGTCTCTGCTCATTTTTATTTAGCCTTGTAAGGTTCTATTTGAGTCACTCCGGCACTAACGGCAAATTTCATAGCATTGGCAGGATCAATTTTTAAAATCTGTACTCGCTCCGGGTCAACCAGAAAAAGATTACCGGAAAAGTTGTACGAGTGAGGACAGTATACTGCGACTCTGTTTTCAATATTAAGAATACTTAAGTCTCGCTCGGTTATAAACCCGATTCGATCCAAACCATCGGCGAAAGTAACAATCACCGGTTTATTGAACTTCTTTTTATCCCCTAAAAACGCTTCTGAGAAATCTTTAAAAGCTGTGTAGATAATTTTGATAAAAGGAATCCGTGATAAAATGGATTCAAAGTAGTTGACAAGGGGGCGGGTTAACGCCATTGAGATAATAAATCCCAGAAGAGCAATGAAAATAAATGAAGTAATTAAACCCAGTCCAGGGATATGAACCGGCAGCCATCCAAATAGAATAGGATTAACGGCAGAATCCAGCCAGTCAACGAGAAATACAATTACAAAGATTGTAGCGTAAAGAGGGAAGATAAAAAGTAACCCTCGCAGAAAATAGTTTAAAACGGTTTTCATAAGACAAAATCAATTAAAAGATAGCTCAATATAAAGAAGTGTTTGGCTAATGAGAACGAAATCGGAAGATTGAAATGAGGTTATGTTTAAATTTTGCTATTTTAAAAAGCTTATTAGGAAAACATATTTATTAAATATTTTTTGAATTTATGTCATTAAAAACGGCTGCTCAAATACGCCAGGATTTTTTGGATTTCTTTAAAGATAAAGGACACCTCATTGTAGACAGTGCCCCTGTTGTGCCAAAAAACGATCCATCTCTGTTATTCACAAACGCAGGGATGAATCAGTTTAAATCGATTTTTTTAGGAGAACAGGAGGGACTAAAAGATGATGGTAAAATATGGAATCGGGCAGCCGATACGCAGCGTTGTATTCGTGTAAGCGGAAAGCATAACGATCTCGAAGAAGTAGGGCACGATACTTACCACCACACTCTGTTCGAGATGCTCGGTAACTGGTCATTTGGCGATTACTTTAAGGAGCAGGCCATCGAGTGGGCATGGAAGCTTTTGGTAGATGAATGGGGCCTCGACCCTGATCGCTTATATGCTACTGTTTTTGAGGGGGATAAATCTGATGGACTTCCTGCCGATGACGAATCAGCAAAGCTTTGGGTTAAAAAGACCTCTATCTCTCCGGATCACGTGCTTAAGTTTGATAAAAAAGACAATTTCTGGGAAATGGGTGAAACCGGACCTTGCGGACCCTGCTCCGAAGTTCATGTTGATCTGCGGTCGGACGAGGAGAGAAAGAAGAAGCCCGGCGCTGAACTTGTAAATATGGATGATCCCCGAGTGATGGAGATCTGGAATCTAGTATTTATTCAGTTCAACCGGCAGAAGGACGGTTCGCTGGAAAAACTACCGGCACAGCATGTGGATACAGGAATGGGTTTTGAACGAATTTGTGCTGTTCTTCAGCAAAAAACATCCAATTACGATACGGACGTTTTTCAACCTATCATTCAGAAGATTGCAGATATGGCCGGTAAAACGTACGGAGATGATGAAGAGACAGATATTGCCATGCGGGTGATATCAGATCATATTCGTGCGGTCAGTTTTTCCATCATGGATGGGGCTTCTCCGTCCAACGAAGGTCGCGGTTATGTGATTCGCCGAATTCTCAGAAGAGCAATTCGCTATGGGTGGGACCGGCTGGATTTCAAAAAACCGTTTATGAGTAAACTGGTTCCTGTTTTGGCTGAGCAGTTCTCAGACGTTTTCCCCGAGCTGGATGGACAGGTTGAATATATACAGAATGTAATCTTAGCTGAAGAGAAGAGTTTTCTAAACACTCTTGGTCAGGGAATTGAACTGTTCAATTCTATGATTGAAGGAGAAGAAAAGCTGTCGGGTGATGACGCATTTAAACTGCACGACACATACGGTTTTCCGATCGATTTAACGGAATTGATGGCCCGCGAAAAAGGTGTTGAAGTGGATACCGATCGTTTTGATGAACTGATGAAGGAGCAGAAAGAGCGGGCAAGGGCAGCCGGAAAGTTTACCTCTTCACAAAAAAGTGACCTGAAATGGGAAGTGATGAAAGGAGGACAGTCTGAGTTTGTGGGTTATGACGAAGTGAGTGTAGAAACGACGATTCTTGCAACGGCTGAGAGTGAAGAGAGTAAAATTATACTGCTCGAGAAAACACCATTTTATGCGGAATCCGGCGGACAAGTGGCTGATATTGGTTTTATCAAAAATGGAGATGAAACGATTGAGGTGAAGGATGTTCAAAAGTCGGATGACGGACATCTGCACTATGTAGATCGACTTCCATCCAATCCGACCGGAAACTGGATTGCCGAAATCGATGTAAATCGTCGAAAGGAAATAGAAAAACATCACTCAGTAACCCACATCATGCATGCCGCCCTTAGGGATATTCTGGGAGATCACGTAGCTCAGAAAGGTTCGTTGGTAGCGCCTGACAGACTCCGGTTTGATTTTTCTCATTTCGAATCTGTAAAACAGGATGAGCTCGATCGAATTGAGCAGCAGGTAAATGAAAAGATTCAGGAAAATATTCCACTACTCGAAGAACGTAATGTCCCAATTGATAAAGCGCGTGAGAGAGGAGCAATGATGCTCTTTGGCGAAAAGTACGGTGAACACGTTCGTGTGATCACGTTCGACCCGAACTATTCGGTAGAGCTATGTGGTGGCACACACGTTGATGCTACAGGTAAAATCGGGTACTTTCGTTTTACGGATGAGTCATCGGCCGCGGCAGGGATCAGAAGGGTTGAAGCTGTTGCAGGTAAGAAAGCGGATAGACTTCTGAGATCGGAAAAAGAGCAGCTTCAAAAAGCGCGTGAGCTCATCGGTGCGCAAAAAGAATTGGTATCCGGCATTCAATCTTTGATTGAGAAAAACAGAGAGCTTGAAAAAGAACTTGAAAAACTGCTTCAAAGTCAGGCGGGTGATTCTCTCGATCAGATTCTCGAAAACGGAAAGGATATTTCCGGTGTTCAGCTCTATACAGGCAAAGTGGACGGAGCCGACATGGATACATTAAAGCAACTTGGATACGATGCTTTGGAGAAGACGAAAAAAGAAAGTGTTGTTATCCTGGCGTCAGAAGATGAAGAAAAAGAAAAAGTCTACATTATGGCCGCGGTAACTGACGATGTTATTCAAAAAGGTGTGAAAGCCGGAAACATGGTTTCACAGCTGGGAAGAATTGTTGGCGGAGGCGGAGGCGGACAACCTAACCTTGCAACTGCCGGCGGCCGGTTTCCTGAAAAAATTGAAGATGCATTTAAAAAAGCTGAGGAGTTAATAAAGGCAGAGATCTAACTTTAAGATCAGGGCATCTGTAAACTTCTTAAATAATGGGTATATTCAACGCAAATCAGAAATTGTTTAAAGATTAACTGTAAGTATGGCAAAGAAGAAAGAAACAGAAGCTATTTTTACTCCCATCGGGATTGACAGTGGCAATAACGGCCAAATTGAAAAATCAGTAGAACTGCCTGATCCAACGGATAAATCACACAAAGACTTAGGTCTTTCGGATGATGATGTAGTCCATATGTTTGAGCAGATGTTTTTGCAACGCCGGTTTGAAGAGCGTGCAATGCAGCAGTATCAAAAAGGGAAATTTGGTGGATTTCTTCACCTTTATATCGGCCAGGAAGCTGTATCCACAGGAACAGTAAATGCATTGAACGATGATGATGATATCATCACAGCTTATCGTGACCATGGCTGGGGTTTACTTAGAGGAGTCTCCCCAAAATCCGGTATGTCTGAGCTTTTTGGAAAAGCTACTGGATGCTCAAAAGGAAAGGGCGGATCCATGCACTTTGCAAATGTTGAAGAGCATTTCTGGGGTGGTTACGGAATTGTAGGCGGACATATTCCTATCGGCGGCGGTATTGCGTTTGCTAACAAATACCAGGAGAATGATCGGGTTACGGCAACTTTCTTTGGAGATGGAGCTGTAGATCAGGGATCACTTCACGAAACTCTTAACATGAGCCAGCTTTGGAAATTACCGTGTATCTATGTTGTTGAGAATAACGGGTACTCCATGGGTACTGCTGCACGGCGCCATACTGTAAATGAAATTCACGAACGTGCTAAAGGTTATGGAATGAAGAGTGCTGTATTTAATGGAATGGATGCACTTACGGTTTACGAAAACATGAAGAATATCGCCGATGAAGTTCGTAAAGATAGCATGCCTTGGTTTGTTGAAATTCGGACATATAGATATCGCGGCCACTCCATGTCCGATCCTCAGAAATACAGAACCAAAGATGAGCTGAAAAAATACCAGGAGACAGACCCGGTAGAGCGTATGAAGTCATACTTGATTGATGAAAAAATAGCAAAGAAAAAGGACTTGGAAGAGATCGAGCAGCGTATCGAAGATGAAATCCTGGAAGCCATAGAATTTGCGGAAAATGCCGACTTCCCGGAAGATGAAGCACTCTACGAGGATATGTTTGCGGATACACCACACTTTCATGACAGAAAGTAATCGACTCAAAAAGAAATATTAAAGACAACGATTTATAGAAATGGCTGAATTACAATTTAGAGAAGCAATTCGCGACGCAATGGACGAAGAAATGGCTCGCGACGAAAAAGTCTTTTTGATGGGTGAGGAAGTTTCCGAGTATAACGGTGCCTACAAAGTATCGGAAGGACTTTTGGATAAATATGGTTTTAAACGGGTAATTGATACTCCTATTTCTGAGCTTGGTTTTGCCGGAATTGGGGTTGGTGCTGCGATGAACGGTTTACGCCCAATCGTTGAGTTTATGACGTTCAACTTTGCCGTGTTGGCAGCTGATCAAATTATCAATCACGCTTCCAAAGCGAGATACATGCTGGGCGGTCAATTGAATACACCGATTGTATTCCGGGGGCCCAATGCTTCAGCCGGCCAGCTTGGTGCAACTCACTCCGTTGCCTACGACTCGATGTATGCTCAATTTCCGGGATTATCCGTGATCTATCCATCCGAACCGGATGATGCGAAAGGGTTATTAAAGTCAGCGATCCGGAACGACGATGCCGTTCTTTTCATGGAGTCTGAGCAGATGTACGGTTTGAAAGGTGAAGTATCTGATGAGGAAGATTATATCATCCCTATCGGAAAAGGTAAAATTAAGCGTGAAGGGGACGACGTTACGGTCGTGGCTACCGGGAAAATGTACCATATCGCTAAAGAAGCGGCGAAACAGCTTGCAAAAGACGGTGTGGAAATGGAAATTATTGATCCGAGAACGATTAAGCCGCTGGACATTGAATTAATAGTCGAATCGGTGAAAAAAACGAACCGGTGTGTAATTGTGGACGAATCTCATCCGTTTGGCGGATTGGCATCTGAAGTTGGATTTTTGATTCAGCGTGAAGCATTCGACTACCTGGATGCACCTGTTCGAAGAGTATCCTTGCCGGATGTAAACGCGCCGTTCTCCAAGCCGCTTTTTGACCTATGGTTACCGGATGCTAAAAATGTAATTGATGCTGTAAATGCAGTGATGTATAGAAATTAGAGGTTAACTAAGGAGTGGTTCTGATTCCACTTAGCAGTATGATTTAAAAATATAAAATAGAATTAAGCAACAGAATTATGGCTATAAAAATTGAGATGCCGAAGTTAAGTGACACCATGGAAGAGGGTGTCATTGCGAAATGGAACATCAGTGAAGGGGACAAAGTTGAAGCCGGTGATGTAATTGCCGAAGTTGAGACAGATAAAGCTACAATGGAGGTCGAGGCTTTTGATCCGGGCACAGTTCTCAAAATTTTAGTTGATGAAGGAGATGCTGTTCCTTTGGGTGGAATAATGGCTATTGTTGGTGAAGAAGGAGAAGATATCAGTGATTTACTGAAGGAGGCTGATAGCGCTAATGGAGAGTCTTCATCTGAAGATAAATCTGAAAAAAAGAGCTCCGATAAAGAAAAGAAAAAAGAACCTTCTGATAAAAAAGAGTTTGATCCCATTTTGGAAGGAGTCGATTCCGGTAATGGTAAAGAAGAAAAAGAAGAAGTAGATGAAGAAACTGATCAAACTGATGATGATGGCAGAATAAAGGCATCACCGTTGGCGAGAAAAATGGCAGAGGATAAAGGTATTAAGCTTTCTGCTGTGGATGGATCTGGGCCTGAAGGCAGAATCATAAAACGCGATATTGAAAATTATAAGCCTTCTGATGCGAAGAAAGAGGGCGCGGTACAAGCTCCTTCATTTGCTTCGGAAGAAGACGAAGAGATTAAGATTTCTCAAATGCGCAAAGCGATCGCTCGCCGTCTCAGCGAGAGTAAGTTCAATAACCCACACTTTTATGAGACGATAGACATCGACATGGAGAGAGCAATTGATGCCAGGGTTGCCTTGAATGAATTCAGTGAAGTGAAAATCAGCTTTAACGATATTGTTGTGAAGGCAAGTGCAATGGCCCTTAGAAAGCACCCTGAAGTTAACTCTTCCTGGTTGGGTGACACCATACGTAAACACGGTGACGTCAACGTGGCCGTGGCTGTAGCTATTGATGAAGGGTTAATGACTCCGGTTTTAAATCATACCGATAAGAAAACACTGCAGCAGATTTCAACAGAAACCAGAGAGCTTGCCGGTTTGGCACGCGATCGTAAACTGCAGCCGGAACAGATGGAAGGAAGTACTTTTACTATTAGTAATCTTGGCATGTTTGGCATAGAGGAGTTTACAGCAATTATAAATCCTCCGAATGCATGTATTCTTGCAGTTGGTGCTATACGAGATGTACCTGTGGTTAAGGATGGGGAGGTTGTACCGGGCAAGCGAATGAAGGTAACGCTGTCCAGCGACCATAGAATCGTTGATGGGGCGAAAGCTGCACAATTTCTTAATACATTAAGAACAATGATTGAAAATCCGTTGGCTATGATGCTTTAGGCTCATATTCCATCTCTTTTCTTTAAAAGCCGATTGATTCAACTCAATCGGCTTTTTTTATGCTCTATATTATTAACTCAAGTGGAAGATCAAATCGATTTGTAGTCAAATTATGCTAAAGGCAGAAAGACAGAAGTTATCCAGTTTTGTAGATGCGTGTTAACCGACCCCACCAAATAAAATTGCAGGAAGTTAGCTTTTAACAAGCAGAATGCAAGGATTTGTGCGGTCAGAATTCTGATACTCATATCCTTTTTGATATTCACACTCTGTTCAATTTCTCCCGTCAGTAAACCCCTCTAATGATCGTACTGACAACGTTTTATTAGACCAGAAAAAGTCTAATAAATGTAAAAACGATGTTTACAGAATACATGAATAGATTCCTTCGGAGGCAGGGTGTTTATGTATAAATTAGAGTTTTATAATATTAATAAATTCTAATATATTGAGTTACATACATCATGCTTTACGGAGAGAATCATGAGAAAAAGAATAAAAATAGTCATACTCGTAGTGGCAGCTATCGCATTTACTGCAGCTGAAGTAAATGCACAACAGGCATCAAGTGCGGCTATGCAGGTAAAAGTAGAAGTGATAAGCGGTAGTCAGGTATCAAAGAACAAAGTTGCTGAATCTTTTCAGATAGTAGAAGATGAGATTACCTATGGAGATTTTGAACTGAACCTTCCCGATGGAGCCCAACTTATTACTGAAGGAGATCAATCGGTTTTAATGAGTAACGGTACAGATCATTGGAATATGAGAGCTGAAATGAAAATTGACCGAGAAAAAGACGGAACAGTTAATGTGAAGTTTATTACCCGTGATAATAAAACAGAGAACAAGAAGGGAACCATATACCGCGGTACGCAAGTAGCAACGATTCAATATCTATAGATGGCAATGCGAAACATGCCTGCTATTCGAGAATAAAAATTTCAAGAGGTTCCAGGCCTGTGCGGTTCCTCACCTCTTCAAATATTTCTATAAATCTTGCCCAGGTTTTATACTCACTTTGATCAAACAATCGAATAGATTCCTGATCGGTATCTATGGATAGGCGCCGACCGGTAGACCTGAAATATTCCGTACTTTTTTCAGAAAATTCGCCGGTATCTGATATCTCACCCAAATAGATTCTAAACATTAGGTCTAGTGCCAGAGAGGTTTCCGGGTCAACTTCAATACCGGGATTATCTATTATGCCGGAATTAAGTAACCGTTCCTGAACTTGATCTGCCATGGTAAAATCCGTATATGAACCCGCAATAACAGTAAATTTCTCACTTTCACCTGCCTGTAGTCTTCTAACATCTGTTTGAATATCCAGTTCGTCTTCAATTTCATTTGATAATTGAAGAGCATCATTCTCTGTATCAAATTGAGAAATTGGGATGATAAAACGGGCATAGGTTTCTTCAACAGACGACTCCCGTTTGGTACATAAAGCCACAATTGCATATTGGTTGAGCGGATCCTGCTCCCTGAATAGTAACAGCTGAAGCAGCGCATCCGATATATTTCCAATAGGTGAAGTTCTCAAACCAAAAAGTTCAGTGGTTTGGTTGTAGATGAGATAAATCTCCTCGTTCAATCGATTACCTATTTCAACAGACTTCGAGTATGCTTCACGAATATTTCCAAAGCTTCCTACTTGGATGGGGTAGCTGCATGTAAGTCTCTCCTCACCCCGCAGAGGTTCAAACTCCATTGTAGGAATGTTTCTCAGAGAGTCATCCGAAGCATCCTGAAACTCCACCTCTTCCAGAATTTCAAGAATTTCAGGTTCATCTGATGTGAGAGTATCTGTCTTTGTGTCTTCAGCAGCCGGTGCTTGT